>DASUXP010000169.1:0-2355 GCA_036377835.1 Sphingomicrobium sp.
GCCATCACCTGCGGCTCGCAGCCGGCGAGCTGCATCGAGACCGGCTCCTCGGCCGGGTCCCACATCGCCTTCTGCAGCGACTGGCGGGTCTCGCGGACCATCGCCTGGCTGGCGATCATCTCGCTCACCGTCAGCCCGGCGCCGTAGCGCTTGACGATGCGCCGGAACGGCAAGTCGGTGACGGCCGTCATCGGCGCCAGGATCACTGGCGACGCGACCTCGACCGGGCCGATCCGGATGGGCTTCAACGGGTCCATGGGATCGCGCGATGTAGTGGAGCGCGGCCCTTCTCACAACCGTTCGTCCTGAGTAGGGACTGAGCGAAGTCGAAGGCCCGTATCGAAGGACATGCTTCGATACGCCATTTCGACAGGCTCAATGGCTACTCAGCACGAACGGTTTTGGATGAAATGACCGTCACCGCCCTAATCGTCGCAGCCGGCAAGGGCGAGCGCTTCGGCGGGGGTGTGCCCAAGCAATATCGCTCGATCGGCGGCAAGCCTGTGCTGCGCTGGGCGGTCGAAGCCCTCGCCCGGCATCCCGCGATTCGCCACACGCGCGTGGTGATCGCCCCCGGGCAGCAGGCGCTCGCGGCCGACTCCTTGGGGGGGCTCGACGTCGGGGATTATATCGAAGGCGGTGCCGAACGGGCGGATTCGGTGCGGGCTGGCCTTGCGGCGGTGCACGACGACGCGCTGCTCGTCCATGACGCCGCGCGGCCCTTTTGTCCCGCGGCGGTGATCGACCGCCTCCTGGCCCAGCTCGAGTTCCACGAGGGGGCCGCGCCCGTCCTCGCGGTTGGCGATACGGTCGCGAGAGCCGGCGCCAGCCTCGGCGAGCCGCTCGACCGCTCCGGCCTGGTGCGCGTCCAGACCCCTCAGGCCTTCCGCACAGAAGCCCTGCGGAAAGCGTACCAGACGTGGGCCGGCGCCCCGCCGACCGACGAAACCACCGTCCTCCGTGCCGCCGGCATGTCGGTCGCGGCGGTCGAGGGCGACCCGGCGCTCGACAAGCTCACCTCCCTCGCCGACTGGGCCCGCGCGGAGCAATGGCTCGCCGGGCGGCTCGTGCCGCGCACGGGAATGGGCTTCGATGTCCACGCCTTCGCCGGCGAGGGGCCGGTGATGCTCGGCGGGATCGCGGTGCCGCATTCGCGCGGGCTCGCCGGGCACAGCGATGCCGATGTCGTGCTGCATGCGATTACCGATGCCTTGCTCGGCGCTGCAGGCCTCGGCGACATCGGCCAGCATTTCCCGCCCTCGGACCCGCAGTGGAAAGGCGCCGCGTCCGGCCTTTTCCTGCAGCATGCCGCTGCCCTGGTCGTGGAGCGCGGGGGAATCATCGACCACGTCGATTGCACGATTGTCGCTGAGGAGCCGAAAATTGGTCCTTATCGCGGCGCCATGCGTTCGCGGGTGGCGGAGATCCTGGGGCTCGGAATGACGCAGGTGAGCATCAAGGCGACGACCACCGAAGGGCTCGGCTTCGCCGGCCGGCGCGAAGGCATAGCGGCGCAGGCGGTCGCCTCCATCCGGATGCTGCAGGATGCCTGAGACCCTGCTTCCCAAAGAGCTGGTCGATAAGGCCCGCCAGGTGGTCGAGGCCAACCGCAAACTCGGCCGCCGGGTCGCGGTCGCGGAAAGCTGCACCGGCGGGCTGGTCAGCGCGGCCATCACCGAGATTCCGGGTTCGTCGGAGATGTTCGAGGCGGGCTACGTCACTTATTCGAACGCGGCCAAGATCCAGGAGCTCAAGGTCGCCGAGGACGTGGTCGACACGTTCGGCGCGGTTAGCGTCGCCACCGCCTGGGCGATGGCCCGGGGTGCCCTCGCCGCGTCGAATGCCGATGTCGCGGTAGCGATCACGGGAATCGCGGGACCGGGCGGCGGAAGCCCGTCGAAGCCGGTCGGAACCGTGGTGTTCGCGCTGGCCGAGAAGGACGCGGACCCGGCGAAGATCGTCGCCGACCAGAAGGTGTTCAAGGACGAGGGCCGCGCCGGCGTGCGGCTTCAGGCGGCGCTCTGTGCGCTCGACCTGCTGGTACCGTAGAGCGCCGCCGCACGCTGCTCGAAGGCGCTAATCATGCGCCTCAGTGCACGGTCGAACATCGCTCCGGCAAGGGTTTCGAACAGCCGCGACTTGAACGCGAAATCGACCGAGAAGTGGACGTCGGTGCCGCCGTCGCCGACGCGCTCGAAGCGCCACTCGTTGTGGAGATATTTGAGCGGGCCCTCGACATAGTCGACACAGATCCGGTCCGGCCGGTGCTTCACGACGCGGCTCGTGAAGCGCTCCTTGAAGGCGTTGAACCCGACGACGAGGTCGGCGACGGTCTCGGTCTCGCTCGACGAGCGG
>DASUXP010000170.1:0-20913 GCA_036377835.1 Sphingomicrobium sp.
CGTGGACCAGCGTCTGGCCGGGATGGTCAGGCGTGATCAAAGTATAGCCGTCGGTGGTCGCCTCGCCGAGCCGCGCGCCGACCGCCAGGATCAAATCGGCGTCGCGGATGCGCTGCTGGAGGTTGGGGTTGGGGCCGTAGCCGAGATTGCCGGCATAGACTCCGCAGGTGTTGCAGATCGCGTCCTGGCGGCGGAAGGCGGCGGCAACGGGGATGCCGTAGCGGAAGGCGAAATTGGCGAAATGGTGCGCGGCGCGCGGGCTCCAGTCGGCGCCGCCGACGATCGCGATGGGCGCGGCGGCTTCCTTCAGCAATTCGAACATCGCCTGGACGGCGCCCGGATCGGGCTCCTCGGCGAGCGGCGGGACCGGCGGGCGGTCGGGCACGTCGAAACGATCGCGCAGCATGTCCTCGGGCAGCGCGAGAACCACCGGGCCGGGACGTCCTGCGGTCGCGACGCGATGCGCCCGGGCGACATATTCGGGGATGCGGCGAGCATCCTCGATCCGAGCCGCCCATTTCGCGACAGGTCGGAAGAAATCGGGAAAATCGATCTCCTGGAAGCCCTCGCGGTCGCGGTCGCCGCGCGCGACGTCGCCGATGAACAGGACCATCGGGGTCGAATCCTGGAAGGCGACGTGGACCCCGCCGCTGGCGTTCGTCGCGCCCGGCCCGCGGGTGACGAAGGCGATCCCGGGACGGCCGGTCATCTTGCCATCGGCGTCAGCCATATAGGCGACCCCGCCCTCCTGCCGGCAGACGATCGTGTCGATTTCGGGCGTATCGTGGAGCGCGTCGAGCACCGCGAGGAAGCTCTCGCCCGGAACGGTGAAGATGCGGTCGCAGCCGTTGATGCGAAGCTGGTCGACGAGGATGCGGCCGCCGGGGCGTAGGGTCATGGCCGGCGCGTTAGCGGGTTAGGGGAGCGGCGGCAAAGGCCGACTTGACATCGCTTCCGGCCTGGTAGGTACTCGACGGAGGGGGGAGTCGGAGTCGGATCCCCCTGAAGGGGGCATATCATGACCAAGATGTTCTTGCGTGCCGCGCTGCTGGCGAGCGGCATGTTCGCGTTCTCCACGCCCGCGCCGGCACAGACCTGCGTCGCCGGGCCGTTCATGGTCTTTTTCGAGCATGGCAGCGCCACGGTGACTCCGCAGGCCGCGGCCATTCTCGACAACGCCGCCTCCGCTTACGCGTCCTGCTCGAATGCGCAGGTCATGATCGCCGGCCATACTGACAGCGCCGGCACAGCCAAAGCCAACGTCGGGCTGTCGCAGCGCCGGGCCGCGAACGTTCGCGCCTATCTGGCCGGGCACGGCATACCGGGCGGAATGATCACCACCGAAGCCTTCGGCGAGAGCCGGCCGCTGGTGGAAACCAAGGACGGCGTCCGGGAACCCCAGAACAACCGCGTCGAAATTACCTACGGCCCGGGCACCGGCTGGTAGCCTGAGGGTGCGCAGCTTTCGCGTTTTCTTGGACAGGGCTCACGATTGCTCGGCAATCGCTCTCATGCTCGGGCGCTCACGCCTGGTGAACCGCTTTCACGACCTGGTAGCTCTCGAGGCCCTCTTTCCCGCCTTCGCTGCCGAAGCCTGAATCCTTGACCCCGCCGAAGGGCGTATCGGCGCCGCTGATGGCGAAGGTGTTGATTCCGACCATGCCGCTTTCGACGAGGTCGCCGATGAGGTTGGCGCGGCGGCCGTTTTCGGTGAAGGCGAAGGCGGCGAGGCCGTAGGGCAGGCGGTTGGCCTGCTCGATCGCTTCCTCGAACGTATCGAACGGCCGCGACACCGCGACCGGGCCAAACGGCTCGTCGTTCATGATCTGCGCCTCGTTGGGAACGTCGGCGAGGAGGGTCGGCTGGAAGAAGAAGCCGTTATTCCCGCGCTCGCCGCCGGCCAGGATCCGCGCGCCCTTGGCCTTGGCGTCCTGCACCAAGGCGTCGATCGCGTCGGGGCGGCGGCTGTTGGCGAGCGGACCCATCTTCGTGTCTGCCTCGAGCCCGCTGCCGACCTTCACCTTGGCGGTGCGCTCGGCGAAGCCCTTCAAGAAAGCGTCGTAGATGCCGCTCTGGACGTAGAAGCGCGTGGGGGAGACGCACACCTGGCCGGCGTTCCGGAACTTCTGCGGCACGACCATGTCGAGCGTCTTTTCTAGATCGCAATCGTCGAAGATCAGCACCGGCGCGTGGCCGCCGAGCTCCATCGTCACGCGGGTCATGCTGTCGGCGCAGAGGCGCATCAGGTGCTTGCCGACGTTGGTCGAGCCGGTGAAGCTGACCTTGCGGATCACCCGGCTGGCGATGAGCGTCTCGCTGACGAGGCCGCTGTCGCCGTGGACCAGCTGGGCGACGCCGGCGGGGATGCCCGCGTCGGCCAGGGCTCGGAACAGCTCGGTGCCGACACCGGGCGTCTCGTGGGGCGGGCGGGAGATGACGGTGCAGCCCGCGGCGAGTGCGGCGCTGACCTTCTTCGCCAACAAGTAGATGGGGAAGTTCCACGGGGTGAAGGTCGCGGTCGGGCCGACCGGCTGACGGATCACGCGGCTGAGCTGGCCTGCGGGGCGGACAAGGGTGCGGCCATAGTCGCGCTTGGCGTCCTCGGCGTACCAGTCGAACAGTTGCGCGGAGGCAAGAGTTTCCAGCTTGGCTTCGTTGAGTGGCTTGCCCTGCTCCTGGGTCATCGTCGCGGCGATATGGTCGGCCCGCTCGCGCAGCAGGGCCGCGGTCTTGTGGAGGATCGCGCCGCGTTTCTCGACGTCGGTCGCGCGCCATTCGGGCCAGGCGCGCCCGGAGGCGGCGAGCGCCTCCTCGAGGTCGGCCTTGGTCGCATAAGGCACGGCGGCGATCGGCTTGGCGTCGACCGGGTTAACCACCGGATGCGCATCGCGGCCTTCGCCCGATTTCCACACACCGTCGATGAACAACTGAAGGTTGGTTTCGTAGGTCATGGCGCGCCTCTACGCTTCGCTCTCCCCTCCCTGCAAGGGAGGGGATCCATGGGGTGGGTAGCGAATGAGCGGGCTCGATGCCCGCGAGTGCGCTTCTTCCGCGGCATTGAGCCGCTCCAGAAGCACCCACCCCCAAGCCCCTCCCTTGCAGGGAGGGGAGATTTGCCGCTAGCGCTACTGACAAAGGAGAAAGCAGGCGATGACCAAGCAGGAACTGGTGGAGCGGATGCAGGCGGGGCAGGCGTGGGTGCCGGGGCGTCGGGTGAAGATCGACTTCGGCGGCGACGAGGGCGCGATTCTGCTCGATGGGGCGGCGCAGCAGGTCACCGAAGAGGATGGCGCGGCGGACACCACGATCAAGGTCAGCTGGGACGACTGGCAGCAGCTCGCCGGCGGCCAGCTCGACGGCATGACGGCGTTCATGATGGGCAAATTGAAGGTCGAGGGCGACATGTCGAACGCGATGCAGCTGCAGGGCGTGCTGGCGAAGCTGCGCGGTTAGTTCGTCGAACCGCCATTGCGAGCGATAGCGAAGCAATCCAGAGCAGCGCTGGATTGCCGCGTCGCCTTCGGCTCCTCGCAATGACGGAGGGAAAATGCGCATTATTCTGCTGGCTGGTGCTGCGCTGTTCGCAGCGCCGCTGCATTCTCAAACCGTCGCCACGCTCGACGCCACGGCCGCGGAGGCTCTCGTCCACGGTTGCGCGGCCCACGCGATCGCCAAAAATCAGAGCCACGCCATCGTCGTGGTCGACACAGGGGGCAACATCGTCGCGGCGCTGCGGATGGACGGCAATGGCAGCGGCATCTTCGATTTCGCTTTGGCCAAGGCGCAGGCCGCTGCCGCCTGGGGCTTTTCCACCGGGCAAATGCTTGAAAGCGCACGTGGGACGCCGGGGTTCGAGCGCGCACCGCATGTGGTGATCGTGCCGGGCGGAGTCCCGGTCTTTACCGCCGACGGGAAGGCGCGGATCGGCGCAGTCGGTGTGTCGGGCGAAGCGCCGGCCGACGATTCTTCCTGTGCCGAGGCCGGCATCAAAGCCGCGGGGCTCCGTTCGAGCCGTCCTTGACCGCGCTCCGGCGCGGCGGCAGAGGCGCGGCATGCAAAAAATCTATCCCAGCGCCGAAGCCGCCCTCGACGGGTTGCTGTTCGACGGAATGACCATCGCTGCGGGGGGCTTCGGGCTGTGCGGCATCCCCGAGCGGCTGATCGACGCGATCCAGGCCTCGGGCGTCAAGGAGCTCACCGTCGCCTCCAACAATGCCGGCATCGACAATGAGGGGCTCGGCAAGCTGCTGCGCACGCGGCAGGTGAAGCGGATGATCTCGTCCTACGTCGGGGAGAACAAGGAGTTCGAGCGGCAGTTCCTGGCGAATGAGCTCGAGGTCGAGTTCACCCCGCAGGGCACGCTCGCCGAGCGCATGCGCGCCGGCGGCGCCGGCATCCCCGGCTTCTATACCAGGACCGGCGTCGGGACGCAGGTCGCCGAGGGCAAGGAGCACAAGGATTTCGACGGGGAGACCTACATCCTCGAGCGCGGCATCCGCGCCGACGTGTCGATCGTCAAGGGCTGGAAGGCGGACGAGAGCGGCAACCTCATGTTCCGCAAGACCGCGCGCAACTTCAACCTGCCGGCGGCGACCTGCGGCAAGGTCTGCGTCGTCGAGGTTGAGGAGATTGTGCCGGTGGGGACGCTCGACCCCGACTGCGTCCATCTGCCGTCGATCTACGTCAATCGGCTGATCCTCGGCGCGCCCTACGATAAGAAGATCGAGTTCATGACCGTGCGCGAGCGCGAAACGGCGTGACGATGAAGCTCTATGCCACACCGATCGCGCCCAACGCGCTCAGGGTCGAGATCTTCATGCTCGAGAAGGGCATCGTCGCCGAGGTGATCGACATCTCCGCGCTTGCCGCGGGCGAATTCTCTAAGATCAACCCGTTCGGGCAGGTGCCGGCGCTCGAGCTCGACAATGGCGAGGTCATCACCGAATCGCTGACCATCTGCCGCTATCTCGACGAGGTCTCGGGCGAACCGAAGCTGTTCGGCTCGACGCCCGAGGAGCGGGCGCGGATCGGCATGTGGGAGCGGCGTGCCGAGCTGCTGCTGTTCATCCCCAGCGTCGAATATGGCCACCACACCCACGCGATGTTCGCCGGCCTCATCACCCAGTACCCGGAATGGGCGATGACACTGGTCCCGAAGGCACTGAGGATGGTCGACGCCATGGCCGAGCAGCTCGACCGCACCGCTTTTCTCGCCGGCGACGAGCTCAGCGCGGCGGACCTCACGGCGGCACTCGGCTATACCGGGCTGATCGCCTTCGGTGCGCTGGCGCCCAGCGCGCACCCCTCGGTGCAGCGCTGGAGCCGGGCGATCATGGCGCGGCCGAGCATGGCGCCGCTGCTCAAGGCCGCGGAATATCTGAAGAATGCGACCGCCGCGGAGCCGCAGATCGTGGCCGAAGCGGAAGGAAGTCATTGACAGGCTGTTCCGCGGCGAACGCCGAGGACCAGCGGCGCTGCCGCGCAGGAAGTTTGTTGGACTGGACCCCGGCCTTCGCCGGGGAACATGGAGTGCCAGATGGCCACTGAAGCGATTACCAAAGGCTGGACCCGGGATCAGATGGCGGCGCGCGCCGCCAAGGAGCTGCGCGACGGCTATTACGTCAATCTCGGGATCGGCATTCCGACCCTGGTGGCGAACCATGTGCCCCAAGGCATGACGGTCACGCTGCAGAGCGAGAACGGGATGCTCGGAATCGGCCCCTTCCCCTACGCGGACGAGGTCGACCCCGACCTCATCAACGCCGGCAAGCAGACGATCAGCGAGCTTCCCCAATCGGCTTATTTCGACTCGGCGCAGAGCTTCGCCATGATCCGCGGCGGGCATATCGACCTCGCGGTGCTCGGCGGGATGGAGGTCAGCCAGGACGGCGACCTCGCCAACTGGATGGTGCCGGGCAAGATGATCAAGGGCATGGGCGGGGCCATGGACCTCGTCGCCGGGGTCAAGAAGATCATCGTGGTAATGGAGCACGTCTCGAAGAGCGGCGACCCGAAGTTCATTCCCGAGTGCACGCTTCCGCTGACCGGGAAGAACGTCGTCGACATGATCATCACCGACCTCGCCGTGTTCCAGCGGCCCGACCACGATCATCCCTTCCGGCTGATCGAGCTGGCACCCGGCGTCAGCGCCGAAGAGGTGCGCGAGAAGACGTCGGCGCGCTACGCCCAGTGACCTGGCGGCAGAGCAAGGAGCTGGCGCTCTTCGCCATGCTGCTGGCGGTGCTGCTGATGCTCTACGCCCACGCGCTTTATTATCTCCGGCACTCGGCCGGATGACCGCTCGGCGGTTCGCGTTCGGCGAGGCCTTTACGCCGAAGCTCGTCACCGCCTTTCGGGAAGGCTACGGCCCGGCGGACCTGCGCGCGGACGCACTCGCCGGACTGACCGTCGCCATCGTCGCGCTGCCACTCGCAATGGCGCTGGGAATCGCCAGCGGCGCCAGCCCGCGCGAGGGATTGGTCACGGCAATCGTCGCCGGCTTCCTCATTTCGGCACTCGGCGGCTCCCGGGTTCAGATCGGCGGGCCGACGGGCGCGTTCGTGGTGATCGTTGCCGGGGTGATCGCCGCGCACGGCTTCGACGGGCTGGTGCTGGCGACCATCATGGCCGGACTTATCCTGATCGTCGCGGGTTATGCCGGGGTGGGACGGCTGATGCGCTACGTCCCGATGCCGGTGGTGACCGGGTTCACGGCGGGAATCGCGATCATCATCGCCTCGAGCCAGGTCGGCGACTTCCTCGGCTTGCGCACCGGCCCCGTTCCCGCCGAGTTCGTCGAGAAATGGGGCGCGTACGGCGGCGCCATTTCCAGCGTGAATTGGTGGGCGCTCGCTCTCGGGGCGGGAACGCTGGCGCTGATCCTGCTGCTGCGCCGGGTCGCGCCCCGAGCCCCGGCCTATCTGATCGCGATCCTCGCCGCGACGGGGGCGGCCGCTTTGCTGCACCTGCCCGTCGAGACGGTCGGCGACCGGTTCCACAGCATGTCCACAGGCGTGCCGCAGCTCCAGCTCCCGCAAGTGAGCCTGCCGCTCGCCCGCGAGGTCCTCGGCAGCGCCTTCGTGATCGCCTTCCTCGCCGGCATCGAGGCGCTTCTTTCCGCCACGGTCGCGGACGGCATGACCGGCCGCCGCCATCGTTCGGGCCAGGAGTTGGTCGGCATGGGCGTCGCCAACCTCGCCTCGGGCCTGTTTGCAGGATTGCCGGCGACAGGCGCGATCGCCCGGACGGCAACGAACATCCGGGCGGGCGCGCGCTCTCCCATGGCCGGCGTGTTCCACGCCCTCTTCCTCCTCCTTTTCACCGTGATCGCCGGCGACTGGCTGCGGCTGGTGCCGATGACGGCGCTCGCCGCCGTGCTGCTGATGGTCGCGTGGGGCATGAGCGAGTACGACCGCTTCGTCGCCCTGCTGCGCACCGACGCCGGCGAGCGCGGCCTGTTGTTGCTGACCTTCGTGCTGACGGTGTTCGTCGACCTGACCATCGCGATCGGCGTCGGGGTGACGCTCGCCGCTTTGTTGTTCATGATGCGGATGAGCGAGACGGCGGGCTTGGTGGCGGTCGACGCCGAGGAAGAGCCGGAGTTGCGCGACAGCCTGCCGGAAGGCGTCGAGGTGTTCCGCTTCTCCGGACCGATCTTTTTCGGAGTGGCGAGCGAGATGCTCGAGGCGCTTCGCCGCTCAGGGCAGCGGCCGCGTGCAATCGTGCTGCGAATGGAGGAAGTGCCCTATGTCGACGCGACCGGCGCCAATGCGCTCGCCACCTTCACCCGGCAGGCCAAGGGCGCGGGCACCGAGGTCGTGCTGTGCGGTCTCAACACGCAGCCGCGTGAGTTCCTCGGCAGGTTCGAGCCGCGCTTTGCCGGAGCGAGCCGCGCGGCGAGCTGGGCCGCCGCGCTGAAACGCGTCGCGCGTTAGCCTCGCCTCACTTGCTCGTGAACAGCACCGCGGCGGTCTTGACGGCGGGCACCGCGGCGCCGTGCACCGTCACCGGCGCGTGGGGCAGCTTCGCCAGCAGCTGGGCGCAGGCGGCATCGACCAGCGCCTGCGGCTGGCGGTTCTCCGGATAGGGCGTGCACTGCGACAGGTTGCCGGCCGCGTCGACGAAATAGGAAAGCTTGACCGCCGGCGGCTGGCTCGCTCCCGCGGGAAGCGCCTCGATCTGCACTTCGAGATCGGGACCGGGATCCCGCTGCATGTAATCGCGGTCGGGGCGCGACCACACGATCTGGCTGCGATAGACGCCGTAAACCGCCTTCCCGTCGGGACCGTAGGCGGGCGTGAAGCGCGGGCGCTTCATCCCGATCATGCACGTCTGACGGTCGAGCACCTCATAGCCGCTCGACTGGTCGATCGCGCAGGCGACCGGCCGTCCCTCGGGGCTGACGGTCAGCGCCATGACGGTCGTGCCCTGCCAGTTCCGATCGAAGGCCTTCATCGGATAGTCGTCGAGGAAGTGGAACCAGGGCAGCGGAGTCGCCGGCCCCGCGGCGACCACGGCGTTGAACAGCAGCGAAGCAACCAGGCTCATGCTGACCTCCATTCGACTCCGGCGGAAGGATATGCAGCTTGCAGCCGGAGGCAAGAGCGGCCCGACCGCGCCCTTCGTCATTGCGAGCCGCAGCGCCTTTGCGTGAATCCATCTTTTTCTGGATTGCTTCGTCGCTGCGCTCCTCGCAATGACGGGTGGGTGAAGGCGCTCCTCTCCCACGAACCGGGCGGTCCCGAAACGTTGCGGCTGGAGGAGCTGCCCGACCCGGTGCCCGGCGCGGGCGAGCTGCTGGTGCGGGTGCGGGCATGCGCGATCAATTACCCCGACGTGCTGATCATCGAAGACAAGTATCAGCTGAAGCCGCCGCGGCCGTTCGCTCCGGGCAGCGAGATCGCCGGGGAGGTGATCGAGGTGGGCGAGGGCGTCAGCGGCTGGACGCGCGGCGACCGCCTGATCGCGGCCGTCGGCTACGGAGGCCTGGTCGAGAAGCTCCTCATCCCTGCGAAAGCGGCAATCCCGCTGCCCCATGAACGGAGCTTCGAGGAAGGCTCTGCCCTGCTCCTCACTTATGCGACGGCGATCCACGCGCTGGTGGATCGCGGGCGCCTCGAGACAGGACAGACTCTGCTCGTGCTCGGCGGCGCCGGCGGCGTCGGCATGGCTGCGGTCGAGATCGGCAAGGCGCTCGGCGCGCGCGTCGTCGCCGCCGTATCGTCGGAGGAGAAAGCAACCGCCGCGCGCGAGGCCGGCGCGGACGTCACGGCCGTTTATCCCCCGGGTCCGTTCGACAAGGACGGGCTGAAGGCGCTCAGCGCGCTGTTCAAGGACGCGGTCGGCCCCGGCGGCGCGGACGTAATCCTCGATCCGGTCGGCGGCGATTATTCGGAGGCCGCGCTGCGCAGCATCGGCTGGGAGGGGCGCTTTCTCGTCGTCGGCTTCCCCGCGGGGATCCCAAGGCTCCCGCTCAACCTGACGCTGCTCAAGAGCTGCGACGTGTGCGGGGTCTTCTGGGGCGCGTTCGTCGCGCATGACCCGAAGCGCAACCAAGGCCATGTCGAGCAGCTGTTCCGCTGGTGGGCCGAAAGCAGGATCGCACCCAGGATCAGCGCTTGTTATCCGCTTGAGCGGGGCGGCGAAGCCATCGCCGCGCTGCGCGACCGCAAGGCGATCGGCAAGCTGGTGGTGACGCTGGACTGATCGAGCGGCTGCTCCTATTTCGCACGGCCGAATAGCCATGAGGATTGAATGACCACTTTCGACGACCGTCAGCGCGCCTTCGAAGCGAAATTCGCGCATGACGAGGACATGAAATTCCGCATCATCGCGCGGCGCAACCGGCTGCTCGGCCAATGGGCGGCGCGGCAGATGGGGCTCTCCGAGGCGGAGACCGAATCCTATGCCAAGGACGTGGTCCGCTCCGACTTCGAGGAAGCGGGCGAGCATGACGTGATCCGCAAGGTGCTGGGCGATCTCACCGCGGCGGGAATCGAGTGCGACGAGACTATGGTCACCGAGGCGCTCAGGAACAAGGAGATCGAGGCGCGGCGGCAGATCATCGAGGCGACGAACCTGTGACGGGGTTTGGCATCTGATGCCGATGGCCGCATCCGAGATCGAGGCGCTGATCAAGGCGGCCATTCCGGACGCCGAGGTGACCATCCGCGACCTCGCCGGCGACGGCGACCATTATGCGGCGCGGGTGGTCAGCCGCAGCTTCGAAGGCGCAAGCCGGATCAAGCAGCACCAGGCCGTCTATGCCGCGCTCGGGGGGCGCGTCGGGGGAGAGCTTCACGCACTGCAGCTCGAAACCGCGGTGCCTTCTACGGAGACAAGCAAGTGAGTGACGCCCACAGCCGCATCGCAAGCCTCGTCGAGAACAACGACGTGGTCCTGTTCATGAAAGGCACCGCGCTGTTCCCGCAGTGCGGCTTCTCGAGCCGCGCGGTGGCGATCCTCGACCATCTCGGCGCGACCTACGAGACGGTCGACGTGCTGCAGGACCCCGAGATCCGCCAGGGGATCAAGGAATACAGCAACTGGCCGACGGTCCCCCAGCTCTACGTCAAGGGCGAGTTCGTCGGCGGGTCCGACATCATGATGGAAATGTTCGAGAGCGGGGAGCGGCAGCAGCTGGTCGGAGCTGAGGCGGAGTGAATTCCTCCCTGCGAGCGAAGCTCGTGGGGAGGAAGTAAAAACGAGGAAGGGGCGGTTCGGTGGGGACCAGAGAACCCGACCGAACCGCCCCTTCATTGGCGTGGAACCAAGTGGACGCGGTTATAGTAGCAACCGCCGTGCCAAATCGAATAAACCGCAGAATTCAGCCGAATATTGCAATTAGGGAGAGCAGCGCCGGTGGCTGTCCGTAAAATTTTCCGACATGTTTCCGGGCACGACTGCGCTTCCGGCGGCACTTTGCGCGCCCGCCGGTGTTGGACCCGCGGATGAGCCGCGACGACATCGACCTTCCGCGCGGCGGCGCGAAATTGTTCTGCGACCTCACGCAAAGCTGGTCGGAGGTCGGCGGCGGCGTGCGCACCTATCTGCTGCACAAGCGCCGGCACATCCTCGCCAACACGCCGCACCGCCACCTGATGATCATCCCCGGCGCCCGCGACGAGGTGATCGAGGACGAGCGGGCGGTCACCGTCACCATCGCCTCGCCGCACGTGCCGGGAAGCCCGCACTACCGGCTGCTGCTGCGCAACGGCGCGGTGCGCCGCGCGCTCGAGAAGCTCAGGCCGGACCTCATCGAGTGCCAGGATGCGTACAACCTCCCCTGGGCGGCGATCGCTTATCGCAAGCGGCACCCCGACACCGCGCTCGTCGCCGCCTACATGACGGACTTTCCGACGGTCTATTGCGAGCGGCCCTTCGCCAAGGTGGTGGGGCGGCCGTTGGCAGGGCTTTGCGGGCGCATCTGCTATTCCTATTGCGGCGCGCTCTACCGCCGCTTCGACGCCATGTTCGCGCTCAGCGAGAATGGCGGTGCGACCAAGCTTCGCTCGCTCGGGATCGCGCATGTCGACGTGGTTCCGCTGGGGGTCGAGCTCGGCGAGTTCGGCCCCGAGCTGCGCGACGTCAAGCTGCGCTCGAAGCTGGGGCTCGCGGATACCCAGCCGCTGCTCATCTACGTCGGCCGGCTGGATGGCGAAAAGAAGCCCGACGTGGTCGTCGAGGCCTTCCGCCAGCTGCCCGAAGCGCTCGGAGCACGGCTCGTGCTTCTCGGCGAAGGCCCGCTGAAGGAGCAGATTGCCGCGCTCGGCGATCCGCGCATCGTCATGCCCGGCTATGTCCGCAGCCGGCCCGAGCTCGCCCGCTGGCTGGGGAGCGCGGACATCTACGTCTCGGGCATGGCCGATGAGACGTTCGGGGTCTCGATCGTCGAAGCGCAGGCGTCGGGGCTGCCGGTCGTCGGAGTTGCCGCGGGGGCGATGCTCGACCGGGTGACCGGCGAAGTCGGGCGGCTCGGCCCGGTCGGCGATTCGAGCGCGATGGCCGCCAACATCCTCGCGGTGTGGAACGGCGACCGCGCGGCGATGGCCGTGAGGGCCCGCGCCGAGGCGCTCGAATATAGCTGGGACAGCAGCATGGAGGCGCTGTTCACGCGTCTCTATCCGGCGGCCTTCGCGAACCGCGCCGAGCAGGTGCGTGCCGTTGCCGCGGCGACACGCGTGCCGTTCGTTCGCGCCTGACCGGTTCAACGGGGGTTCACCTGATTTTAGAAAGGGCTAGTCTCTCCCGAGGAGGGCTGAAGGGCATGATTTTGCGACTGGCGCTGATTGGCGTTGCGGGCGTCCTGGTTTCTGCGGCCGCGCTGGCCCAGCCCAATTCCTGGGCGGACGATCCCCCGGCGGACGCCAAGGCGCTGATCGACACCTGCGCCGCGCACAAGTTCGAGACCATCGTCAGCGACGTCACCGCGGACGGCCAGCCGAAGAAGTCGCGGGTCAAGCTCTGCGGCCAGCCCGGCCAGACCGACGCGGAATGGATTGCGACGCTGAAGGACGCGCTGGACAAGGTCGCGGGTAACGACGGCATGTCGGCCAACGCCAAGGCCCAGGTCATGACGGCCTTGAGCGCCGAAATCCGGCGGCTCGACCAGCCGCTGCCGCAGGGGCCCGCGTCGAGCTTCAAGCTGGGCAAGAGTGCGCCTCCGCCGAACCGGCCGGCCGCCACCCCGCCGCCGGAATATACCTCGCTGCCGCCGCTTCCCGCGCCGAAGCCTGCCGTGATCGCGGCCACCGGAACGGCGGCGGTGCTGCCGATGCTCGCCCGGCCCGACCTCAAGATCGAATGCTATGCGCCCGGCCAGATCGGCGGTCCCGGCCCCTGCGCCGAGCTCGAGCGCGGGATGTTCCTGACGGTAAAGGCGGGCGAGGACATTCCGGCGGGGACCAGCCTTCGCTTCCTTCGCCGCGGCGAGGACCGCGCCTCGATCGACCTCGCCCAGCTGCGCAAGGGCAAGGCGCTGCGCGCGATGCTTCCGCAGGCGGTGTGCCAGGGCGTCGGCGGCAGCCAGGTGCAGATCGACATCGTGCGCAAGCCGCCCGGCGCTGCCGCCTCGGAGCAGGTGGTCGATTCGATGGGGCCGTTCGAGCTTCGCTGCTAGGCACTTTTGCCAAGAGCCGCGGCTCCGTGGCAGAGGCCGCAGACGTGGACGCACCTTATGCACGGCTGGAGCAGCTGGAGCCCGGCATCGCCCGGGTGCTCGCCCACAATCCGTCCGCCTTCACTTATTACGGGACCCAGACCTACCTCGCCGGAGAGGCCGAGGTAGCGGTGATCGATCCCGGTCCCGACCTGCCCGAGCATCTCGACGCACTCGAGGATGCGATCGGCGGACGGCCGGTGGCGGCGATCATGTGCACGCATACCCACCGCGACCACAGCCCCGCCGCGCGGTCGCTGGCGCAGCGCACCGGGGCGCCGGTGATCGGCTGCGCGCCGCTGGCGCTGGAAACGGTCGGGCCGCGCGCCGACGCATCGTTCGACGGCGATTATGCGCCGGACCGGGTGCTCGGCGACGGCGACCATGTCGAGGTGGACGGCCGCCCGATCGTCGCGGTGGCCACCCCGGGCCATACCTCCAACCACCTGTGCCTCGCCTACGAAGGAGCCTTGTTCAGCGGCGACCACGTCATGGGCTGGTCAACCACCGTGGTGGTCCCGCCCGACGGTGACATGGCCGCCTACATGCAGAGCCTCGACAAGCTTCGAGCGCGCGAGGACCGGGTCTATTATCCGGCGCACGGACCGGCGGTGACCAACCCACGGCAATATGTGCGCGGGCTGATCGGCCACCGTCTGCAGCGCGAGAAGCAGGTCCTGAAGCTGGTCAGCCACAAAGCGCGCGACATTCCCGACATCGTCGCCAACGCTTATCCAGGGCTCGACCCGCGGCTGACGGCTGCCGCGGGTGGTTCGGTCTTCGCCCATCTGCTGGACCTCGAAAAGCGCGGGCTGGTGAGGCAGGAAGGAGAGCTATGGATCGCCGCATGAAGCTGATCGGCCTCGGCGCGGTCGTCGTGGCGCTGGTGCTGGGAGTGATGCTTGGGCTGACCAGCGGGCTGGTCGACCGCATCTTCGGCGGGCCCAACCCCAAGACCATCGCCAGCGCGAGCCTCGAATCGATGCGCGCTCAGAACCGGCTGATCGTCTTCGCCGCGCGCTACGTGTCGGTGACCAGCAGCAGCCAGCAGCGGCTCGGCGGGCTGATCCGCTCGGAGCGGACGCTGATCCTGCCCGGCGACGTGCGCTACGAGCTCGACCTGTCGAAGCTCGATACCAACGACGTGACCTGGGACGCGGCCAGCCACACGCTGCGGGTGCAGCTGCCCGAAGTGGAGATCGCCGGCCCCGACGTCGACCTCAACGCCGCGCGCGAATATGGCGAGGGCGGGGTGCTTTCCGCGCTGACCAATGCCGACCAGCAGCTCGACCAGGCCAACCGCGCCGCCGCGGTCGCCGACCTCCGCAAGCAGGCCTCGGCGGCGGTGCCGATGCGGCTCGCGCGGCAGGCGGCGCGGCAGGCGATCGAGCGCAGCTTCGCGATGCCGCTGCTCGCGGCGGGCTTCAAGGACGTGAAGGTCCTCGCGCGCTTCCCCACCGAAGGCACCGACGAAGCTTCCTATCTCGACCTCTCGACCCCATATGAGGAAGCAATTCAGGAGGCGGAGCGGCGAAGGGCCGCTCAAGGGCAGAAATGACGGTTCAGACCACCACTTTGCGAGGGCTCGACCTGCTGGCGGAGATCGAGCGGCTGAAGCGCGAGCGCAACGCCGTCATCCTCGCCCATTATTACCAGAAGCCGGAGATCCAGGACCTCGCCGATTTCGTCGGCGACAGCCTCGACTTGTCGCGCAAGGCCGCGGCGACCGACGCCGACGTCATCGCCTTCTGCGGCGTGCGCTTCATGGCCGAGACGGCGAAGATCCTGTCGCCCGAAAAGACGGTGATCCTGCCCGACATGGACGCCGGATGCAGCCTCGAGGACAGCTGCCCGCCGGACCAGTTCGCCGCCTTCCGCGCCGCGCACCCCGATCATATCGCGCTCACCTACATCAACTGCTCGGCCGCGGTGAAAGCGCTGTCCGACATCATCGTCACCAGCTCGTCGGCCAAGGTCATCCTCGACCAGATCCCGCCCGAGCAGAAGATCATTTTCGGGCCCGACCGCCACCTCGGGGGCTATCTCGCGCGCAAGACGGGACGCGAGATGCTGCTATGGCCCGGCATCTGCATCGTCCACCAGGCGTTCAGCGAGACCGAGCTTTTGAAGCTCAAGGCCGAGCATCCCGATGCGCCGGTCGCCGCGCATCCGGAATGCCCGCCGCACATCATCGACCATGCCGACCATGTCGGATCGACCAAGTCGATCCTCGACTTCGCGCTCTCGAGCCCGGCGCAAACCATCCTCGTCGCGACCGAGCCGCATATCATTCACCAGATGGAGAAAGCCGCGCCGGGCAAGACCTTCATCGGGGTCCCCGGAGGCGACGGCAACTGCAACTGCAACATGTGCCCGTACATGGCGCTGAACACGCTGGAGAAGCTCTACGTCGCGCTTCGCGACCTCCAGCCGCGGATCGAGCTCAGCCCCGAGGTGATGGAGCGCGCCCGGGTCCCCCTCGAGCGGATGCTGGAAATGGCGGGGCGCACGGTCGGGCAGGGTGACGTCGGAATGCCGGTGATCGACGACCCCGCGAAGATCGACCCCCGGATCAGCGGCGACTGACGCGCCGGGCAAGGGGGTTTTCGTATGCGTTGGGGTCTCGCCTTTTGCCTTCTTGCCGCCGCAGCTGCTCCCGCCGCTGCCCAGTCCGCCTACGACATGCGAATTCTGGCCGCGCACAATGCGGAGCGCGCGCGAGCCGGCGTTCCGCCGATCGCCTGGGACCCGGTGCTTGCCGCCGGGGCTGCGCAGCATGCCGCCTTCCTCGCCGCGACCGGACAGTTCGTGCATTCGGATCGCCGCGCCCGCCGCGGCGTCGGCGAGAATTTAGGGCTGGGCCCGCGCGGCTTTGCGCCCGAGCAGATGGTGGGCCTGTGGGCCTCGGAACGGCGCAACTTCCTCGCCGGGATCTTCCCCGACGTCAGCCGCACCCGCAACTGGATGGACATCGCCCATTATTCGCAGGTCATTTGGCCGACGACGACGCGCGTCGGCTGCGCCCTCGGGCGCGGGCGAATGGACGTGCTGGTGTGCCGCTATGCCCCAGCCGGCAATATCGACGGGCGGCGCGTGCCCTGAGCTAGCGCGACCCGGCGTGGCCCGGAGCGGGCTGCTGCTGCTGGTTGCCCGAGCCCCCGCCCGAATCCTGCTGCACCGGCACTTCGATCGTCTTGCAGATCTTGCGGCCGCCGAGGCGTGAATAGCTGTCCGCCTCGTCCTGGTAGCAGACGCGCTTCTTCACCGTCTGCGGCTTGGGCTGCTGGTCCGCCGGCGCGGTCTGGGCGGTGGCCGGGACACTCATCGCGCCCGCAATCGCAAGCGCGATCAACGACTTGAACATGTAGGGACTCCCCGATTCGTCAGCCGCGCGACAAAGCAGAAATGCGCCGTCGGGCAAAGCGGATTTTCGACGAACGGAAGATCAGGGGACGCGCTTCGCTTCGCCGTCGATCGTCGCCGTTGCCGCATGGTGCTTGTCGAGATGACGCTTGATGATCCTCAGGTTGCGCGTGTTGGAGCGGAAGAAGAAGTCGGGGACGGCGCCCACCCACGGGATCAGGCCGAGCAGCCAGTCGACTCCGATATTGCCCGCCATTCGCGTGATCTGCCACTTCGACATGCCGAGGTTGCGCGCTTCCCAGGCGAGATAGGCGCCGATGGCGGCCGCGGCGGTGCTGCCGACGACGGGCACCAGGTCCAGAACGACGTCGAGCCCGACCGGCCGGTTGAGGCCGGGGACGACAAACAGCCGCTCCATGATCCTCTCCATCGCCTCGACCCGCTGGCGCACCGACTGCGGATCGGTGCCGAGCTTCGGCAGCGGCAGCCGTTCGTCGAGCGGTATGGGCATGGTCAACCTCCGGGCGTCGCTTTCTGCAACAGGTCGGTGAGCGTGTGGCGCGCGTAGCGGTTCCCGGCGAAGCCCTGGATGCGCCCGTCGACCAACGACCAGCGCACGGGCGCGCTGATCGGGATGAACAGCTGGGCGGCGTCGATCCGCGCCGCGGCCTGGAGGAGCAGGCCGCCGCGAAGCACAGGGATCAGCGTGTCGCGGGCGGTTTCCATCATCTTGTCGGCTTCCTCGTCGCAGATCGGCGCCTCGCCGCAGCGGAACTGGCGCACGAACCAGGCCGGGGACGTCGACGGCGCCACGGCGTCCACCAGCTTGAGGTCGGCCGTGGCGGCGCTCCGCGCGCGCTCGACGGTGATTCCGAGCACGCCCCAATCGGCTTGCAGGCGAGCCAGCAGCAGGTCGCCCCCCGGCCCTTGCGGCAGGAAGATGCGCAGCGTCGGCCGCTTGTCGTCGCCGAACAAACGCTGGGCTTCGGCCTGGAGCGCTGGCCGGCGCTGCGCAAGCGGAGTCTCGGCCCAGGGCAGCGGTGCCGGGTCGGGCACCCCTTCGAGCGCCGGCTGCAGGAGCGTCGCGCGGGGCGCGAGGCCGGGCACTCGGAGTGCGTCGATGAACGCGTCGCGGTCGATGCTCTGCGACAGCAAGTGGCGGACGTCGGCCTCGTCGAGCGGTCCGCCGGCGCGGACCGGGACCAGCCCGAACAAGCCCATCGCCGGGTCGAAGCGAAGGCTGTTGCGCGGAAGCCGGGCACGCTGCGCAAGGGGCAGGTCGGCGAACGTGCCGCCGAGCACGAGGTCGAGCTTGTCGGCGGCGAAATCGCGCACCGCGCCTTCCGCCGGGGCGCCGGCCAGCAGCACCTCGTCGCGCCGCGTCACCTCGTCTTCGGACAGCTCTTCGCGGGTCAGCCGCAGCTCGTCCGCGGGCCCGTGCGCTTGCTGCAGCGCGAAGGGGCCGGTGCCGGCGCCGCCGCGGATCACCGCGAACTCGGGCTGGGCAAGAAGGGCGAGGAGGTTGGGCCGCGGCGCGCGGAGGCGGATCTCGATCACCCGGTCGGTCATGGCGACGACGTCCTCGACCGCTCCCAGCGTGTCCTTCAGGGGGTTGCGGCTCCCGGCCGAGATCGAGCGCTTGAGGAACCGCGCGACCTGCTGGGCGGTGACCTTGCGCCCGTCCTGCCAGTCGGTCGCGGCGATCCGGAAGATGTAGCTCAGGCCGTCGTCGCTGACGTTCCACCGTTCGGCGAGCCCGCCGACGATGTTGCCGGCGGCGTCGAACCGCACCAGCCCCTGCGCGACATTGGCGAGGAGCAGGCCGTCGCCTGGGGACACCGGAGCCGAGTAGGGATCGACCAGTCGCGGCTCGCCGCCGATTGCCACGACCTTGACCTCGCCGGTGTTCGACTCGCGGCATGCGCCTGCGGCCAGGGCCAGCGCAACTGCCGCCGCGAGGCTCAACGCGCGCGTGAGGGAGCGACGCACCATGAGTGCCGTTTAGCCGCAAGCCGCGGTTCAGCAAGCATCTGGATATATCGCGCCGACTGTTTTACTTGAGTAAGGCAGTGACCGAGTCCATTCGAGGGTGAGCGTGGCCGACAGGGACGGGATCTGGAGTCGCGGCGGAGTGCCGGTCGAGGAGCTGCCCGACCCGCTCGCCAGCCCGCCGCCGCCGCCGTTCACCACGATCGAGGACTTCGAGCCGCAGCCGCCGGCCAGGCCGACGCGCCGGCGCTGGCCGATGCTGCTTTACGCCTTCGCGGGCCTCATCTTCGTCACCTTCCTGTGGCTGGTGATCACCGCGCCGCTGTCGCGCGCGCTTGAGCCGCTCGACGACCCCGCTTTGCTCTTGCTCGACGACGGCGGCCACCCGATCGCGCGGCGCGGCGCGGTCAAGGAGGCGCCGGTCGACGTGACCGGGCTCAACCCGCTGACTCCCGCCGCCTTCGTCGCGATCGAGGATCGCCGCTTCTACCGCCACTGGGGCATCGACCCGCGCGGGATCGGCCGGGCGATGGTCGCCAACATGCGCGGCGGCGGGGTGCGCCAGGGCGGCAGCACGATCACCCAGCAGCTCGCCAAGACCAACTTCCTGTCGTCCGACCGGACGGTGAAGCGCAAGGCGCAGGAGGTGATCATCGCCTTCTGGCTGGAGGCGTGGCTGACCAAGCAGGAAATCCTCTCGCGCTACCTCTCCAGCGTCTATTTCGGCGACGGCGTTTATGGGCTGCGCGCCGCGTCCCACCATTATTTCGGGCGCGATCCCGACAGGCTGACGCTGGCCCAGTCTGCGATGCTGGCGGGTATGGTGCAGGCGCCCTCGCGGCTCGCTCCGACGCGCAACCTCAAGCCGGCGCAGGAACGGGCGAAGCTGGTGCTGAAGACCATGGCCGACACCGGCATCATCACCCGGACGCGGGCTCGATCGACGACTCCCGCGCGGCCGGTGCGGCGGGAATCGAAGGTCCCCACCGGCACCTATTTCGCCGACTGGGTCGCGCCCGAGGCGAGCGAGGCGTTCGACGCCGACTTCGGCGAGGTGAAGGTGCGCACCACGCTCGACCGAGACCTGCAGCGCCTCGCGGTTCGCGCGGTCGGCCGCGCCGCGACCGGCGGCGCCCAGGCGGCGCTCGTCGCGATGCGCCCCGACGGCACCGTCGTCGCAATGGTCGGCGGCAAAAGCTACAAGGATTCGCCCTTCAACCGGGTCACCCAGGCGCGGCGCCAGCCCGGTTCGGCCTTCAAACTGTTCGTCTATCTGGCCGCGCTTCGCGCCGGCTGGACCCCCGACAGCATCGTCGAGGACAAGCCGATCACCATCGACGGCTGGACCCCGGTCAACAACGACCGGGTCTATCGCGGGCCGATCACCCTGCGCGACGCCTTCGCCCGCTCGAGCAACGCGGCGACGGTGCGATTGAGCGAGGCCGTCGGCCGCGGCAACGTGATCCGCGCCGCGCGCGACCTCGGCATCTCCACCCCGCTGCCCGACAAGCCGAGCCTCGCGCTCGGCACCGCGCAGCTCAGCCTGCTCGAGCTGACCTCGGCCTATGCGGCAATCGCGAGCGGCCGTTATCCGGTGGTCGCCCGCGGCCTTCCGGAGGCGCCGCAGGCGGGCGGGTTCGGCGCTCTGTTCCGCTCGCGCGGCAGCCTCGAGCGCCGCCGCGACCAGGCGCAGATGCTCGACCTGCTCTACGCCGCGGCGAACAACGGCACCGGCCGCCGCGCCGCGCTCGCCGTCCCCACCTTCGGCAAGACCGGCACCACGCAGGAAAATCGCGACGCCGTCTTCGTCGGTTTCGCCGGCGATCTCGTTGTCGGCGTGTGGATCGGCCGCGACGACAACAAGAGCCTCGGCAGGATCAGCGGCGGCACCGTCCCGGCCGAGGTGTGGCGGACCTTCATGACGAGCGCGCTCGCCGTCGACGGCCGCCGCGGCCCGCCGCTTCCGCCCGAATTCCGCATCCCCCAGCGCAAGCCGGCGGAAAAGAAAAGCCCGCTTCCCGAAGAATGGAGCGACGGCGCCCGCCCGCTGCGCGACCTCGGCAAGGCGATCGAGGACCTGCTCGGCGGGCTGTGAGGCGGCAGGCGCCTCCAAATCCTTAACGCGCGAAAACCCGGCATTTTAAAGCTTTCGCAACCACTCGGCCCCTAATTCTCGGGCGATCCTGGGCGGGATACGGTCTGCGCAGGTGGGGAGTGCTTCCCGTGTGACGCTCTTAAGGAGTCCAGAAATGGCCAAGATCTTTAAGCTGCTGAAGAACTCGAAGGGCGCGACCGCCATCGAATATGGCCTGATCGCCGCCCTGATCGCCGTTGCCGCGATCGCTGCCATGCAGAGCATCGGCACCAAGCTCGGCTCGACGTTCAACAACGTTTCGAACCAGCTC
>DASUXP010000171.1:0-10645 GCA_036377835.1 Sphingomicrobium sp.
CCGCGCCAACCATCACGGAGACTCGAAAACCGTGGTGTGCGTCCGCGTCAGCAGCCTCGACGAGCAGGCGATGCTGCTCGAAGCCGACCCGGAGACCTATTCGAAGCCGGCCTATCTGCCGAGCTGGATCTCGATCAACCTGCAGGGCCGCGACGTCGACTGGGACCATGTCGGTGACCGCATCGCCGCAAGCTGGGAGCTTGCAGCGCCGCGCCGTTTGCTGGAAGCAGGCGGGCGATGACCGATTCCACCCCCGGCAAGCGCCGCTGGATCAACCTCGGCGAGCTGATCGCGCTCGGCGCGCTCATCATCTCTGCGCTCGGCGTGTGGATCGCGTGGAAGAGCAATAGCCGCGAGGACAAGCAGGCGACCGTGGTCGAGCAACGCCAGCCGATCCCGCTGACCTTGCGTGGTTCGATCGAGCAGGACGGCCGTCAGCTGGTCATTTCACCCATCGAGCCGGGCCACGCGCTCGAATCGATGACAGTATCCATCGAAGGCGCTTCGCCCATCGAGGTCGGCAGCGATGGCGCGCTAGCCGCATCCGACCTCGAATCGGCGCTCGAGGGCCGGGAGGAGAACAAGGGCGATCACAGCGTGACGGCGCGGATCGTGACGCGCTACGTCGAGGCCGGCACCGATCGGCGGAGCAGCGGCAATTACGTGATCCGCTACCGCTGGGAAGGCGGCGGCCTGTTCGGCGGTCGCACCCTCAAACTCACGGGTTTCAGCCGCGCCTAGGCAAGATCGGCAGCGGCAGGCCCGTCGCTGGACCTGCCGCGGCGAGCGCAATCAGCCGACGATCTCGCCAGGTTCGAAGAAGAAGTTGATCTCGATCCGGGCGTTCTCGTCGCTGTCCGAGCCGTGGACCGAGTTCGCCTCGATCGATTCGGCATAAGTCTTGCGGATCGTGCCCTCGGCAGCATCGGCGGGGTTGGTCGCGCCCATCACCTCGCGATTGCGAAGCACGGCATTCTCGCCCTCCAGCACCTGCACCACGACCGGGCCTGACGTCATGAAGGCACACAAATCGTTGAAGAACGGCCGCTCCTTGTGGACCGCGTAGAAGCCCTCGGCCTGATCGCGGCTCATGCGAATGCGCTTCGACGCCACGACCCGCAGGCCGGCGTCCTCCAGCATCTTGGTGACAGCGCCGGTGAGGTTGCGGCGGGTGGCGTCGGGCTTGATGATCGAAAAGGTGCGCGTCGCGGCCATGACCGGGCGTCTCCTCTGGTCTGATTGGGTTGGAATTGGTGCGCCGCCTAGCGATGCCGGCGCGCGGCGGCAAGGGTCAGCCCTTCTTCACCCATTTCCCGTTTTCCTGGGCCCAATAGCGCCGTTCGACCCCTTCCCGGCCCGCCAGCAGCTTCCACGCGAGGCGCGCCCCTTCCAGCGCATCGCCGTCGAAGAGGTAGAAGGCTCGATCGTAATTGAGCGCGGAGTCGCGCCACTCGCCGTCGGCGATCAGCATGTTGCGGGCTAGGTTCGGCGCGTCGGGGCTGGCCGACAGCAGGATCGGCTGGCGCGGGTCGTCGGTGCCGCCGGCGAGGCCATGCGGAAGGAAGCTGGTAGCGCCCTGGTCCCAGAGTAGCCGGTCGAGCCGGGTCAGGAATCCCTCGTCCGCGGCGACGACGAGCAGCCGCCCGTCCTGCGCAAGCACCTTCTCCGCCAGCGAGGCGATGACCTGCTCGGCAGGCATTCCGGCAAGCTGGTAGAAGTCGACCTGCATCATTGTCCTCCAGCGTATGCAGGAGCCCAGATTTTTGTCTTGGGCTGGGCCCCGGCCTTCGCCGGGGAACTATGCCTCCAGCACCCCGGCGACATATTCGTCGAGCAGGCGCACGCCGTAACCGGTCGCGCCCTTGTCGTAGGTGGCGCTCGCCTTGTCGGACCAGGCTTTGCCAGCCATGTCGACGTGCGCCCATTTGACGCCACTCTCGATGAAGCGCTGGATGAATTGCGCCGCGGTGATCGAGCCGCCTTCGCGCGGGCCCACGTTCTTCATGTCGGCGATCGGCGAATCGATCATGCGGTCGAACGGTTCGCCCAGCGGCATCCGCCACAGTTTGTCGCCGCTCTCCGCCCCCGCCTTCAGCAGTTCCTCCGCCAACTCATCATCGTTGGAGAACAGCCCGGCCCATTCATGGCCGAGGCTGATCAGGATGGCACCGGTCAGGGTGGCGAGGTCGATGAGAGTCGACGGCTTGTAGTTGCGCTGCACGTAGGCGACCGCATCGGCAAGGACGAGGCGGCCTTCGGCATCGGTGTTGATCACCTCTACGGTCTGTCCCGACATGGTCGTGACGACGTCGCCAGGCCGCTGCGCATTGCCGCCCGGCATGTTCTCGACGAGGCCGCATATGCCGACGATGTTGGCCTTGGCCTTGCGCAGCGCCAGCGCCTTGAGGGCACCCGCGACTGCGCCGGCGCCGCCCATGTCCCACTTCATCGCTTCCATGCCTTGCGCGGGCTTGATCGAGATGCCGCCGGTGTCGAAGGTCACGCCCTTGCCGACGAAGGCCGTGGGCTGGCCCTCGCCGCCGCCGTTCCAGCGCAGCACCATCAGCCGCGCCTCGCGGATGGAGCCCTGCGCCACGCCGAGCAAAGCGCCCATGCCGAGCTTCTCCATCGCGGCGCGGTCGAGGACCTCGATCTCGACACCGGTTCCCTCGAGCGACTTTCGCACTCGCTCGACGAAGCTCTCGGGATAAATGATGTTGGCAGGCTCGGTGACCAGCTCACGGGTCAGCGACACGCCCTCGATCACCGGCTGCCACCGCCGGGTGAAGCGCTGCTCCGCGCCCGCGTCGCCGCCGACGATCACGACCTCGTCGAGGGTCGGCTTCTGCTTGTCCTTGAGCTTGGTCCGATAGCGGTCGTAGCGCCACGACCGAAGCGCCGCGGCGAGGCCGACACGCGCCGTTGCGTCCGCGCCATAGCCGAGGCCGCCG
Source organism: Sphingomicrobium sp. (assembly GCA_036377835.1). Classification (GTDB taxonomy): domain Bacteria; phylum Pseudomonadota; class Alphaproteobacteria; order Sphingomonadales; family Sphingomonadaceae; genus Sphingomicrobium. Next base: position 2,952 of record DASUXP010000171.1, read on the forward strand.
AGGTCGATCACCGCCTTCGCCTCGCCCGAGGTCAGGAGGCGCGAAACCGCCGTCCCCCCTAGCTTTTCCGCGCTCTCGCCCGATGGCGACCCGGTGCCGGTCCCGATCATCAGCAGCCGCCGGACGGTCCCGCTGTCGTCGAAGAATTGCTCGGACGCGGCGGAGGCATCGCCTTCGAACCGCTGGCGATCGAGCGCGGCGGTGACCGCCGCGGCCGCCTGGCCGAGCGAAGAAACGGCCTTCCGGTCCTGGCCGGCAACCGGGAGCACAAGCGCGTAGTCGCCCGTCGGCCGGCTATCGGCGAAACTGATCTTCATATTTGGCAATCCTTGGAAGAGGCGAACGTTGGCCCGCCCTTTAAGATGCATGCCGCGCCTTGGCAAAGCCGCGGCAAGCCCCGATTGTCGCGCAGCGATTCCGGTGCGATAGGCTAAGCGAGTTTGAATTGAATCGAGCGGGCAGGACGGCAGCGTTGCGAAGCACATTCGTCTGGTGGACCGCCCTCCCGATCCTGCTCGCGGTTCCTGGCGCTGCCGCGGCCCAGGCCGAGGCCCCCGCGCCACTCCCCAGCGCGGACAATCAGGAGGTTCCGGCCGATCAGCTGATCGACTTCAGCGCCGACCAGGTGACCTACGACAGCAATGCCGACGTGGTGACCGCCAGCGGACAGGTCCGCATGTCGAGCGAGGGCAATTACCTCGCCGCCGATCAGGTCGTCTGGGACCGCAAGTCGGGTCAGGTCCGTGCCCAGGGCAGCGTCGTCCTGATGACTCCCGAAGGCGACAAGATCGTCGGCGAGGATGTCGTCCTCACGGACACGCTTCGCGACGGGACCGTCCACAACCTCCTGGTGGTGCTCGAAACCGGGGGGCGGATCGCGGCCGCGCGCGGCACCCGCGCCGGCAACGTCACCACGCTCGAAAACGCGATCTACACGCCCTGCCCGGTGACGACGCCGGCCGGCTGCCCCAGGCGCCCGAGCTGGTCGATCACCGCCGCCCGGGTGATCCAGGACCCGGTACACAAGCGGGTGACCTTCCAGGGCGGGCGGCTGCAGCTTTTCGGCATCAACCTGCCGCTGCTCCCGATCTTCCGCATCGGCACCGATTCGGGCGGGGCGAGCGGCTGGCTGGTCCCCGACATCAGCGTCTCGACCCGCAAGGGCCTCGAGATCGCAATGCCTTATCATTGGCAGATCGCGCCCAACCGCGACTTCACCGTGACGCCGCACCTCTACACCGGCGTCTATCCGGCGATCGAGGCGAAGTACCGCGAGCTCAACCGCCTCGGTGCGTACCAGCTCGGCGGCTTCCTCACCTACGGCACCATCGAGAGCGCCGACGCCGATTCCTCGAGCTCGACCGAGGGGCGCGGCTTTCGCGGCTATGCCGAGGGCAATGGCAAGTTCCAGCTCGACCCGCTGTGGAGCATTACCGGCGCGTTCCGCGTCGCCAGCGACAAGACCGTCACGCGCCGCTACGACATCACCCGCGATGACCGCCTGCGCAGCTTCATCAATGCCGAGCGGATCAGCCCGAATGCCTATGTGAGCATCGCCGGCTGGGCCTTCCAGGGCCTGCGAGTTGACGACGTCCAGAAGCGGATTCCCATCGCCCTCCCGGCGATCGATGCCCGCGTTCGCCTCGGCGAGCCGGTGCTCGGCGGCAAGATCGAGCTCCAGGCCAACAGCCTGTCGATCATCCGCATCGAGGGGCAGGACACGCAGCGCGCCTTCGCCAGCGCCCGCTGGGATTTGAGAAGGCTGACGCCGTGGGGTCAGGAAGTGACCTTCACCGGCTATGCCCGCGGCGACGTCTATCACACCGACGATTCCGGCTCGACCGACGTGCCTATCTATCGCGGCACCGACGGCTGGCACGCGCGCGGGATCGGAGCCCTGGCCGCCGACGTGAAGTGGCCGTTCGTCGGCCCCGCCTTCGGCGGCATCCAGAGGCTCGTCCCGAGGGTGCAGCTGGTGCTGACGCCCCCGACCCCGAACCTTTCCATCCCCAATGAGGATGCGCGCTCGATCGACCTCGAGGACAGCAACCTTTTCGCCCTCAACCGCTTCCCCGGCTACGATCGCTGGGAGGACGGCTCGCGGATCACCTATGGCGTCGACTGGTCGCTCGACCGCCCGAACCTCGCCATCGCGACGACCATCGGGCAAAGCTATCGAATCCGGAAGCAGACCAATATTTTCCCTGAAGGTACGGGCCTTACCGATCGTCTCTCCGACGTCGTCGGAAGAACCAATATCCGCTACGGCCGCTTCATCGAACTCACCCATCGGTTCCGCCTCGACAAGGACGACCTCACCTTCCGCCGCAACGAGCTCGACCTCACCATTGGGACCGAGCAGACCTATGCCCAGGTCGGCTATTTGCGCCTCAACCGCGACATCGACCCGGCCATCGAGGACCTTCGTGACAAGGAGGAGCTGCGGCTCGCCGGACGGGTCAAGTTCGCGCGATACTGGTCCATATTCGGCGCGACCGTGCTCGACCTCACGGGCAAGGGCGAGGACCCGCTGTCGCTCGCCGACGGATATGAGCCGGTCCGTCATCGCCTCGGCATCGCCTACGAGGACGAATGCTTGGAGCTTGGCCTGTCGTGGCGACGCGATTATGAGCGCATCGGGGACTTCCGGAAGGGCAGCACCTTTGCGTTCCGCTTGGCTCTGAAAGGGCTTGGCCGCTAAGGCTGCGTTCAGCGGGACTGGATAAACGCAAACGACCCCGGAGTGGGTTGGCAATCAAGGGAAATTCATATCGTGGCTTTTCGACGGATTTCGACGCGCGCGTGGTACGGGGCAGCCGCGCTTGTGTTTGCGGCGGGGACGTCGGCCATCGCCCAGGACGCTGCCCAGCAGCAACCCGCTCCGGCAGAGCCGAACAGCACGAGCTCGCTCCGCCTGCCCCAGAATCCGCAATTGTTCGGAAGCGCCATCCCGTCGGTCGTCAAGGCGACCGCCATCATCAACGGCGAGATCATCACCCAGACCGACATCGATCAGCGGCTCGCGCTGCTCGCCATCGCCAATGGCGGCCAGATTCCCGCCGACGAGGTCGAGCGGCTGCGCCAGCAGGTTCTTCGCAACCTGATCGACGAAACGCTTGAAATCCAGGCCGCGCGCACCGAGAAAATCGAAATCAAGAATGGCGACATCGACCGGACCATCGCCCGGGTCGCCGCCAACGTGAAGCAGACGCCGGCGCAGCTCGGCCAGTATCTCGAGGCGAACGGCTCCTCGATTAACTCGCTTCGCCGCCAGGTCCAGGGCGAGATCGCGTGGCAGCGGCTCCAGCGCGCCAAGATCGAAAGCGGCGTCAGCGTGGGCGACGACGAGGTGAAGGCGGTGATCGACCGCCTCAACGCCTCGAAGGGCACCGAGGAATATCGCGTCGGCGAGATCTTCCTTCCGGCGCCCGGCGGAACGGAAGGCCAAGTCCTCGCCCAGGCCAACCAGATCCTCGACCAGCTCAAGAACGGCGCGTCTTTCGCCGGCTATGCGCGCCAATATTCGCAGTCGTCCTCGGCCGCGGTCGGCGGCGACCTCGGCTGGATGCGGCCCGAGCAATTGCCCGACCCAATTGCCGCGGCGCTGCGGCAAATGCAGCCGGGCATGGTCAGCAACCCGATCCCCAATTCGGGCGGCGTCTCGATCATCGTCGTCCAGGACACACGCAAAGTGCTGACCCCAGACCCGCGCGACGCGATCCTCAGCCTGAAGCAGGTGTCCATTTCCTTCCCCAAGGGAACGACGCGCGAGCAGGCCGAGCCGATCCTCGTGCGCTTCGCCGAGGCCGCCCGCAATGTCGGCGGCTGTGGCGGCGCGGAGAAGATCGCCGCCGACTTCCATGGCGAAGTGGTGAGCAGCGACCAGGTCAAGATGCGCGACCTTCCGCCGGCCCTCCAGCAGCTGATGCTGCCGATGCAGGTCGGCCAGGCGACGCAGCCGTTCGGGACGCTCGACGAGGGTGTGCGCACGCTCGTCATCTGCGGCCGCGACGAGGTCAGTGCATCGGCACCGACCTACGACCAGATCTACCAGCAGCTGAACGAAGACCGCGTCAACCTGCGCGCCCGGCGCTATTTGCGCGACCTTCGCCGCGATGCGGTGATCGAGTTCCGGTAAGGGCTGTTTTCCGATAAGCGCGCCAGTCGTGGCGTCCGCTTCTTCCCAGCCGCTGGCGATTTCCCTGGGCGATCCTGCGGGCATCGGCCCGGAAGTGCTCGCCAAGTGCTGGGACAATCGCTCGAGCTTCAACCTGCCGCCCTTCGTCGCGATCGGCGACGGGCGCTCGGTGGCCGAGGTGTGGGATGGCCCAATCGAGGTCATCGACGAGCCGAGCCAGGCCGATTCGGCCTTCGACGTCGGCCTGCCGCTGATCCAGATTTCCGCCGCGGAGACCGACGTGCCCGGTCACCCGAGCGCGGCGGGGGCGCATTGCTCGCTCGATTCGCTGGAGCTTGCGGTGGGGCTCGCCCGCTCCGGCTCGGCGGCCGCGGTGGTGACGGGACCCGTCGCCAAGGAGCAGCTTTATTCGATCGGCTTCGCCCATCCCGGGCAGACCGAGTTCGTCGCCGAGCGCTGCGGCGTCGCCTGGAACAATGTGGCGATGATGCTGGCCGGGCCGAGCCTGCGCACCGTGCCGGTAACGACGCACCGCGCCTTTGCCGCGGTTCCCGGCGAGCTGACGACGGCGCTGATCGAAAGCCGCGGCCGGGCCGTCCTGCGCGCGCTGCAGCGGACCTTCGGAATCGCCGAGCCGCGGCTCGCCGTCACGGGGCTCAATCCGCATGCCGGCGAAGGCGGCGCCCTCGGCCGCGAGGAGATCGAGATCATCGCCCCGGCGATCGCCGCACTGGCCGCGGAGGGCTGGAGGGTCACCGGTCCCCATCCCGCCGACACCCTGTTCCACGAATCCGCCCGCGCCAAATACGATGCGGCGCTGTGCATGTACCATGACCAGGCGCTGATCCCGGTCAAGGCGCTGCACTTCCAGGACGCGGTCAACGTCACGCTTGGCCTGCCGATCATCCGCACCGCGCCGGATCATGGGACCGCATTCGACATCGCCGGCCAGGACCGCGCCGATCCGCGGCCGATGGCGGCCGCCATCCGAATGGCGGGCGACTGCGCCGCTTCGCGCTCCGAGATGCCGTGAGCGGCCGGCCCGAGCCGCTGCGCGACGTCATCGGCCGACATGGCCTGAGGGCGAGCAAGGCGCTCGGCCAGAATTTCATCCTCGACCGCAACCTGCTCGCCCGGATCGCCGCGATCCCGGGGGTGCATGCCGGCGAGACCGTCTATGAGGTGGGTCCGGGACCGGGCGGCCTGACCCGAGCGTTGCTCGAGGCCGGAGCCAAGGTCGTCGGCGTCGAGCGCGACCGCCGCTGCCTTCCGGCTCTCGCCGAGCTCGAGGCCGAGTTTCCCGGTCGCCTTGAGGTCGTCGAGGGTGACGCGCTCGCAGTCGACGAGCCGCGGCTCGCCGGCGAGGGCGCCCACGTCGTTGCCAACCTGCCCTACAATGTGGGGACGGCGCTGCTTCTGAAATGGCTCGAAGGTCCATGGCCGCCGTGGTGGCGGTCGCTCACCTTGATGTTCCAGAAGGAAGTCGCCGAACGGATCGTCGCAAAGCCCGGAACCGATGCGTATGGCCGCCTCTCCGTCGCGTCGCAGTGGCGCTGCATGGCGCGGATCCCGCTGGTTGTGAACCGCTCGGCCTTCGTGCCGCCGCCAAAGGTTACTTCGGCCGTCGTCCATATCGAACCGTTAGCGGCACCCGCGGGCGTGGACCCCGGCATCCTTCGGCGGGTAACCGAGGCGGCGTTCGGCCAAAGGCGCAAGATGCTCCGGTCGAGCCTGAAGCAGATCCCCGGCGCGCTACGGGCGCTCGACCGTCTCGGCATCGACGCGCAGCGCCGCGCCGAAACGCTCAGCGTCGACGATTACGTCGCTATGGCGCGCCAATTGTCATCCCGGCCTTGAGCCGGGACCCGCCTTTTTTCCAGAAGGCGGAAAGAAAGCGGACCCCGGATCAGATCCGGGGCGACGACCTGCTGGGGTCGTCAATTCGCCTTGGGCGTCGCCGGCGGCTTGGCCGACGCGACGGTCGGTCCACGGGTGATGGCGTTCGACAGCTGGGTCAGCTGCGGGCAGCCCTTGGGGCAGATGGTCTGCAGCTTCTGCAGGTTGGCCTGCGCCCGCGCGGTCGCGCCGAGTTCGACCATCGCTTCGCCCTGGACGGCGATCGCATCGGCATCATTGGGCTCGATGGTCAGAGCCTTGTTGGCCATGCGCACCGCCTTGCCGAACAGCTGCTGCTTCTCGGCGACGCGGGCGAGATCGACGAAGGCCCAGCGGTTGCGCGGGTCAACCGCCAGCGCGCTCTCTAGGGCGTCTTCGGCCTGGTCGAGCTTGCCCGCCGCCATGAGCGCTTCGCCCTGGCGCTGAAGCTCGACCGACTTGGGCAGGATCTGATCGTCCGAACGCTGGCCGGCGACTGGGGCCGCGAGCGCGATGGCAGCAAATCCGATCAGCAAGGGACGGACAAGAAGACGCATCAATCTCTCCACTCTCGGGCCGACCCTAGCATGGGCGAACCAGCCGCGCGACGAAAAAGCCGTCAGTGCCGTCGTGACCGGGAGTGAGGAGACAGCCATTGCCGTCCGAACGCCCCGCCGCGACGGGCGTTTCCTGCACTTGCCATGATGAATGGCGGATGAGGAAGGCATCAATCTGCCCTGCCCCTTCGCGGGACAATAGCGAGCAAACGGCATAGACCAGCCGCCCTTCCGGCCGGACCAGCTCGGCCGCGATGTCGAGCAGCCGCGCCTGCATGCCGACAAGCTGCTCGAGGCGCTCCGGCGTAAGGCGCCAGCGCCCTTGCGGATTGCGCCGCCAGGTACCGCTTCCCGAACAAGGTGCATCGACCAGCACGAGGTCCGCCTCGCCTCGCCAGTCGGCAAGCTCCTCCAGCTCGTTCGGCGGGTTGAGCAGGCGGGTTTCGATCGCCGCGCCTGCCCGCTCGGCGCGCGGAGCCAGCTTCGAAAGCCGCGCGCGGTTGCTGTCGGTCGCGAGGATCGTCGCGCCGGGCGCCGCGGCGGCCAGGGCGAGCGCCTTCCCGCCCGCGCCGGCGCAAAGATCGAGCAGTCGTTCGCCGTCCCTCGGCTCGCAGGCGAGCCCGATCAGCTGGCTGCCCTCGTCCTGCACCTCGATCCGCCCCTCGCGATAGGCGGGATCGTCGTCGACGCGGTTGTCGGGCGGAAGCCGGATTCCCCAGGGGCTGAGCGGCGTAGCACAAGCACCGGCGAACTGCCCCAGCAGATCATCGCGGGTTGCCCTCGCGGCATTGACGCGCAGATCCAGCGGGGCCCGTTCAAGCAGCGACGGCCATTCCGCCTCTTCGACCAGCGGCGACAGCTCCGGCTCGAGCCATTTCGGGACCGCGCCCGCCGGTGCCGGGGACTCGCCCGGACTCGCAGGTTCGGGACCGCGCCGCTCGCCGAACAATTCGAGCAGCGCCGGTTCCTCCTCGACAAGGCCAAGGACCGCCGCTCTTCCACCCTGCGGCCGTTCCGCGGTTCGTCGGATGGCGCGGAAGACCAGCTCGCGCACCGCGCGCCGGTCCTTCGAGCCGGCATATCGGCGCTGCTTGAAATAATGCGTGACGATCGAGTCCGCGGGC
>DASUXP010000172.1:0-3677 GCA_036377835.1 Sphingomicrobium sp.
TGAAGAGACCGACCCGGACAAGGTCTGACGGCTCCTCAACGCCATGCACATATTTGCCGATCCAGTAGAGCGTGTGGAGGTCGCGCAGGCCGCCCTTCCCGTCCTTCACGTTCGGCTCGACCACGTAACGCGTGTCGCCCATTCGCACGTGGCGCTCGTCGCGTTCCGCCAGCTTCGACGAGACGAATTCGGCAGCCGTTCCCGCCACGATCTTCGAACGGAAACGCTGCATCGCCTGGTCGAAGATCGCCTGCTCGCCCCAGACCAGCCGGGCTTCCAGGAATGCGGTGCGGACGGTCATGTCCGTCTTCGCCAGGGCGATGAGGTCGGCAACCGAGCGGATCGAATGGCCGACCTTCAGCTTCAGGTCCCACAGCAGATGGAGGAAAGCCTGGACGGCTTCCTCCTGCGCGGGCGATGCCTTCGCCTCGGTGAGGAACATGAGGTCGAGGTCGCTGAACGGCGCCATCTCACCGCGGCCGGTTCCGCCGAGAGCGACAAGCGCCATCGTCCCGGGCGGATCGCCGGCGGTGACGAAGTCATAGGCCAAGCGGACCAGCTGATCGTGGAGGTAGGCCGTTGCGCGAGCCGCCGCGCGACCTCGGTCGGGCTCCACCGTCAGGCGCCGGGCGACTTCCGCCCTGCCCTGTTCCAGCGCCCCACGCAGGAGCTTCGCCGCGAAGCCGTTCCGATCAGGTCCAGCCGGGAGCGCCGCAAGCGCGTCGCCGATTCCCCGCCGGTCGATGATCGCCCGCTTGTCCGTGACGCTCTCAAATCTGGAGGAGCTCATTTTCCGTGCTCGGCTGCGACTCGCTTGAGACTGTACAACGCTTCGAGTGCCTCGCGCGGGGAAAGGCTGTCAGGATCGATACCGTCGAGGGCCTCGGCCAGCGGGTCGGCGGTATGCTCGGGTTCGGCGGCCGCCGCGAACAGAGGCAGATCGTCGAGGCCGGCGGCGATCCCGCCCGTCGCGTCGCGGCCCGCTTCGAGCTTGGCGAGCACGGACTTCGCACGCGCGACGACTTTCGGAGGAAGACCGGCCAGCTTGGCGACGGCGATTCCGTAGCTGCGGTCGGCCGCTCCGTCCGCGACCTCGTGCAACAGGACGAGGTCGCCCTTCCACTCACGCGCGCGGACATGATGGAGGGACAGACAGTCGAGCCGTCCCGCAAGCCGCGTCAGCTCGTGATAATGGGTGGCGAACAGGGTGCGGCACCGCACGTCGTCGTGCATCGCCTCGACCACCGCCCAGGCGATGGCGAGCCCGTCATAGGTCGAGGTGCCGCGGCCGATCTCGTCGAGGATGACCAGGCTGCGCGGAGTCGCCTGGGCAAGGATGGCCGCGGTCTCGACCATCTCGACCATGAACGTCGAGCGGCCGCGGGCGAGATTGTCGGAGGCGCCGACGCGGCTGAACAGGCGGTCGACGATGCCCACCTTCGCCCGCGCCGCGGGGACGAAGCTGCCGGCCTGGGCGAGCACGGCGACGAGCGCGGCCTGGCGGAGGAAGGTCGACTTGCCGCCCATGTTCGGGCCGGTGATCAGCCACAGCCGGTCGGAGCGCCCGAGCGCGAGGTCGTTGGCGACGAAGCGCTCCCCGCTGTCCTTTAGCGCAGCTTCGACGACGGGGTGGCGGCCGGCGTCGATCTCGAGGCACGGCTCGTCGGTGAGCTGGGGCAAGGCCCAGCCGCCCTCCGCGGCGCGGGCGGCGTGGCTGCCGGCGACATCGATCCGGGCGATCGCCTCGGCGGTGGCGGTGACCTGAGGGGCCGCGACGACGGCGAGCCGGGTCAGTTCCTCGGCATGCGCGGCCTCGGCGGCGAGGGCATGCGCGCCGGCCTCGACCACGCGCGAGGCTTCCACGTGCAGCTCGGGCGAGTTGAAGCGCACCACCCCGGCGAGCGTCTGCCGGTGGGTGAAGCCGCTGTCGGGCGCCATCAGACGGTCGGCGTGTTTCGCCGACACCTCGACATGATAGCCGAGCACCGCATTGTGGCGGATCTTGAGCGACGCGATCCCGGTCGCCTCGCGGTAGCGCGCCTCGAGCGCGGCGATCGCCCGGCGGCCGTTGGAGGCGGCGTCGCGCAGCGCGTCGAGCGCCGCGTCATAGCCCTCGGCGATATAGCCGCCTTTAGACGCGTCGAGCGGCGGCGAATCCACCAAGGCCGCGCGGAGCTTGTCGACGAGGGCAGCATGGCCGCCGAGCCGCGGCAGCGTCGCGTCGAGCAGCGCCGGGCGGTCCGGCTTGAGCTCGAGCGCGGCGCGAAGCTCCGCGGCTCCGGCCAGCCCGTCGCGAAGCAGAGCAAGGTCGCGCGGGCTGCCGCGCCCCGCCGCCAGCCGGGCGAGGCCGCGGGCGAAATCGGGAAGCGCCTTCAACGCCGCCCGCACCCGCTCGCGGCGCAGCGCATCCTCATGCAGCCACGCGACCAGCGCGAGCCGCGCCTCGATCGCCGAGCGGTCGGTGAGCGGCGCCGAGACGTCCTCGGCGAGCAGCCGCCGGCCGGCCGCCGTCTGGCAGCGGTCGATCTCGCCGAGCAGACTTCCGGCGATGCTGCCCGATACCGAACGGGTCAGCTCGAGGCTGTCGCGGGTCGCGGCGTCGATCCCCATGTGGCTCGACCGCGCGATCCGCCGCGGCGCATCGAGCAGGATGCTGCCGCCCTTCTGGGTCGCGTCGAGGTAGGCCAGCAAGCCGCCAACCGCGGCGAGCTCGGCGCGCGACGGGGCGCCGAGGCCGTCGAGCGTGGCGAGGCCGAAGCGGGCTTTCAGCGCCCGCTCGCCCGCGATGCTGTCGAACCCGCTTTTGCCGGCCGTCGTGCGCACGCCGCGGACCTCGCTGTCTGCCACGGTCTCGGCGGGAGCCAGGCGCGCGAGCTCGGCGGCGAGTTCGCCGGGGCCGCAGGCGATGAGCTCGAAGCGGCCGGTTGAAATGTCGGCGGCGGCGATCGCCCAATCGTCGCCCGCGCGGCCGATCGCCGCGAGCCAGTTGGCCGAAGCCGATTCGAGCAACGTCTCCTCGGTCAGCGTGCCCGGAGTTACCAGCCGGATGATCGCGCGCTCGACCAGCGCCTTGGAGCCCCGCGCCCTGCGCGCCTCGGCGGGGCTCTCGGTCTGCTCCGCGATGGCCACGCGGTGCCCCGCCCTGATCAGCCGCGCGAGGTAGGATTCGGCGGCATGGACGGGAACTCCGCACATCGGGATCGGCTCGCCCGCGTCCGCCCCGCGCTTCGTCAGCGCGATGTCGAGGCACGCCGCGGCGGCCTTCGCATCGTCGAAGAAGAGTTCGAAGAAGTCGCCCATGCGGTAGAACAGCAAGGCGTCGCCAGCCTCGTCCTTGAGGCGGCGGTACTGGGCCATCATCGGGGTCGGAGCGTCGGCTCGGGCCATGGCTCATGCCTAGCGGTTTCGCCGGACCGGCGAAATGGACTAAGGCCCACCACCATGTCGGAAAGCAACGTCAAATATACCGAGGACGAAGCGCTCGAATTCCATTCGCGCGGGCGCGCGGGGAAGATCGAGGTCATCGCCACCAAGCCGATGGCGACCCAGCGCGACCTCGCGCTCGCTTATTCGCCCGGAGTCGCCGTGCCCGTCCGGGCGATCGCCGACGATCCCGGCTGCGCCTATGATTATACCGCCAAGGGCAATCTCGTCGCGGTGATCTCGAACGGCACCGC
>DASUXP010000173.1:0-5132 GCA_036377835.1 Sphingomicrobium sp.
TCGCCCATTCGAGGCTCGGGGCGTCCCACGGGTTGGGCGGCGCGATCGCTCCGCGGAACAGCGAAACGACGCCGTTGATCACGAACAGCCCGACCGACGCGGCAACCACGAACGCGCCGAGCGTCGACAGCAGGTTGGGGAGCTCGAGCCCGAGCCCGGCGGGATAGGTATAAACCCGCCGCGGCATTCCCAGCAGGCCGCTGATGTGCATCGGGAAGAAGGCGAGCTGGAAGCCGAGGAAGATGGTCCAGAAGCCGATCTTGCCGAGCGTCTCGTTCATCATCCGCCCGGTGATCTTGGGGAACCAGTAAGTGAGAATCCCGAGCAGCGGGAAGACCGCGCCGCCGATCAGCACGTAATGGAAGTGGGCGACGATGAAGTAGGTGTCGTGCAGCTGCAGGTCGAGCGGCACCGAGGCGATAATCACGCCGGACAGCCCGCCGATGACGAAGGTGACGATGAAGCCGACGACGTAGAGCATCGGCACCGAGAAGCGCGGTCGCCCGTCCCACATGGTCGCCAGCCAGCAGAAGATCTGCAAGGCGGTCGGGATCGCCACCGTCATGCTCGCCGCGGTGTAGAAGCTGTAGCCGACCCGCGGCAGGCCGGTGGCGAACATGTGGTGGACCCACAGGCCGAAGGCGAGGATGCCGGTGGAGACGAGGGCGAGGACGACCACCGGATAAGCGAACACCGTCCGCCGGCAGAAGGTCTCGACGATCACGCTGACGAAGCCCGTCGCGGGCAGGAAGATGATGTACACCTCGGGGTGGCCGAAGAACCAGAACAGGTGCTGCCACAGCAGGGCGTCGCCATGCTCGTAATGGTTGTAGAATTGGGTGCCGACCAGCCGGTCGGAGATCAGCATGCCCGAAGCGAGCGCCACCGAGGGCATCGAGAAGATGATCATCACCGCGACGACAAGCATCGCCCAGGCGAAGAGCGGCATCCGTGCGAGGCTCATTCCCGGCGCGCGGCACTTGAGGATGGTGGTGACCAGCACCACCGCCGCGGCGAGCGCCGACACCTCGGTGAAGGTCACCATCTGCGCCCAGATGTCGGAGCGCTTGCCGGGCGAGAATTCGGGCCCTGACAGCGGCGTATAGGCGAACCAGCCGACGTCGGGCGCGATGTTGAGCAGGAAGGCGCCCCACAACAGCAGGCCGCCGAACAGGTACATGTAATAGGAGAAGGCGTTGAGCCGCGGGAAGGCGGTCGAGCGCGTCCCCAGCATCAGCGGGATGATGAAGACGCTGATGCCCTCCATCACCGGCACGGCGAACAGGAACATCATCGTCGTGCCATGCATCGTGAACAGCTCGTTGAACCGCGACGCGCCGATCATCGCGCTGTCGGGCCGCGCGAGTTGCATGCGCATGAGCAGCGCGAGCGCGCCGCCCAACGCGAGGAAGATCAGCGCCGTCACGATGTAGCGGCGGCCGATCTCTTTGTGGTCGACGGTCGCCAGCCAGCCGATGATCCCCGGCGGCCGGCTCCAGCTCTTCTCCAGCCGGGCGGCGAGGCGTGCGCCCTTGAGCTCCGGCCCATCGCGCACGATCGTCTCGCGCTCGGCTTCCAGCCGGCGATTCTCTTCCTCGAGCTCGAGGCGCTCCTGCTCGGTCACTTCAGCGTCTCGAGGTAAGCGACGACGGCGTGGAGCTGCTTCGGCTCCAGCCCGATCGTCGGCATCTTGTTTCCGGGCTTCACCGATTGCGGGTCAGCGACCCAGCCGTAGAGGTTGCCCTTGCCCATCGGCAGGGTCCCGGCGGCGATGCTTCGGCGGCTGGCGAAATGGGTCAGGTTAGGCCCCAGCCGCCCGCTCGCCGGAGTGCCGGCGATCGTGTGGCACATCGCGCATTCGCGAGTTGTCACATAGCGATAGCCGGCGAGCGCCACCGGCGTTCGCGGGGCGAAGGCCGGCCGCAGCTGCTGCTGCCACCATTTGGTGAAGTCGGCATAGCTGTCGACATTGACCACCAGTGCCATGTGGGCGTGCTGCGTGCCGCAGAATTCCGCGCACTGGCCGCGGTAGATGCCGACCTTCTTCGGCACGAGCGTGATGTCGTTCTCGCGGCCGGGAATGAGGTCCTGCTTGCCCGCGAGGCTCGGCACCCAGAAGCTGTGGATCACGTCGCTCGAATTGAGCGTGATCCGCACCGGCACGCCGACCGGGAGGTGCAGCTCGTTGGCCGTGAGCAGCGTCTTCGAGGCGTCGGCCGAATTATACCGAATCTCCCACCACCATTGGTGCGCGGTGATGGTGATCGACAGCTTCTCGTGCGCCGAGGTGCTGGCCAGCGAGCGATCGGCGAAGAAGCTGGCGAGTGCGAGGCCCGCGAGCCCGATGGACACCAGCACCGCCCAGGCCATCAGCCCGCCGCGTAGCAGCGGGTGCGACTGGTGGTGCCGGCCGGTCTCGACGACATTGGCCTCGCCGCTTCGCCGGCGCCGGACAATGCCCGCGATCAGGAACGCGATCACCAGCACATACATGGCGGCGCAGATGGCGAGGAAGATGACGAAGAGGATGTTGAACTGCTGCACCTCTGCGGCGGCGTCGCTGAAAATGCTCTGATAATGCTGGCAGGCGACCAGCAGCAGCGGGAGGGAAGCTGCGGCCGCGCGCTTAGCCGTTCTCATTGGACGGCGCTGTCCGCGCTGTGCGCGCCCTCGCGCGGGGTCAGGGTCTCGGGAGTCCCCGCGCTCATCGCGTCCGCCCGGCTGGCGACAGCGTCCTTGCTCGGCTGGCCCGACAGCGAGCGGACGTACGCCGCGATCTTCCACACCTGGTCCTCGTTGAGCTTGCCGCGCCACGAGGGCATGCCGTTGGGGCGCCCCTCGACGATCGTCGCCGCGATCTGGTCGATCCGCCCGCCGTAGCGCCATTCGTCGTCCATCAGCGCCGGGCCCATGCCCCCGCCGCCGTGGCTGTGGCAGCCGACGCAGTTCATCTTGTTGTAGAGCTCCTGGCCCGCTGCGATCGCCGGCGCATTATTGTCGTACAGCGCCGCGCGCGGGTCGAGCGTCGGCCCCGGCCCGCCGCCGGGGATGATCGTGTCGGGGCTGTCGCCCGCAGGTATGGTCTCGCTGACCGGCTTCGAGCGGCTGTGGCGCTCCTCCCGGTCGCAGGCGGTGATCGCCAGCGCAGCGGCGACCGCGACGAGGCAGCTAGCGCGGAAGAGCGAAGACATAGAGCATGCCTCCCGCCGTCGTCTTGCTCGGCAAGTCCTTGACGGCATTGACGAAGCCCAGCGCCGCCGTCGGATCGCGCGGGTCAAGCTTGCCCGCGACGATCGCGCCGGCCCAGCCGCCGACCCCGGCGACGACGGCGATATATTGCCGCCCGTCGGGCCCGCGATAACTGATCGGCTGGCCGATGATCCCGCTGCCGGTCTTGAACTTCCACAACAGCTTGCCGTCGGCGGCGTTCACCGCCTTGAACCAGCCGTCCATGGTTCCGTAAAACACCACTCCGCCGGCGGTCGCGAGCGCGGGGCTCCACACTGGCAGGTCTTCCCTGATGCGCCAGATCGCGCGCCGCTTGAGCGGATCCCAGGCGGTGAACCAGCCGCGGTTGCCGCCGGGGCCGGCGTACATCTTCACGTCGGCGCCGACATAGGGCGTGCCGGAGATGTAGCTCGCCTCGAGCGTGCCCATGTCCATGCACAGATTGTTGTGCGGGATGTAAACGATGCCGGTGATGGGGCTGAACGCCGCCGGGTTCCAGTCCTTCATCCCCGGCGCGGCGGGACAGATGTTGCGCGTGACCCGCCCCTGTTTCGGCTCTTTCTCCTTGTTGGGGATGAGGCGGCCGCTGCGGAGGTCGACGCCGCGCGAGGCGTTGATGTAGCCGAACGGAGTTGCCGACAGCACCTGGCCCGTGCGCCGGTCCATCACGTAGAAATAGCCGTTGCGATCGGGTCGGAGGAGGACTGGCCGGCGGCCGCTGCCCCACGGGATATCGGCGAGGATGCTTTCGTTGATGTCGTCGTGATCGAACAGGTCGTGCGGGCTCGACTGGTAGAACCAGACCGCCTGACCGGTGTTCACGTCGCGCGCGAAGATTCCGGCGGTCCATTTGTTGTCGCCGGGGCGCTGGTCGGCATTCCACGGACCCGGGTTGGACGTGCCGTAATAGACGAGGCCGAGCGCCGGGTCGTAGCTGATCCACCCCCACGGTGCTCCGCCGCCGATCTTCCACGCCTCGGGCGGCCAGCTCCTGACCCCGAGGTCGCGGCCGCGGTCCATCGCATAATAAGGCTTGAAGCGCGGGCCGATCAGCACGTCGCGGTCGGGGCCGGTGCTGTAGGCCCGCCACACGATGCGGCCCGTCGCCTCGTCGAGCGCGGTGAGCCAGCCGCGAACGCCCATCTCGCCGCCCGAATTGCCGACCAGCACTTTGCCGGACGCCACGAGAGGCGCCATGGTGATCGTCTCGCCCTTCTGGATGTTGCCCAGCCGGGTGCGCCAGACCTGCTTGCCGCTGCCCGCGTCGACGGCGATGGTCTGCCCGTCGAGCGTGTTGAAGAAGACGCGGCCCTTCGAATAGGCCGCGCCGCGATTGACGACGTCGCAGCAGGCGACGCCCTGGGAGGCCGCGGCGGGCTTTGGCTTGAACACCCATTTCTGGGCGCCGCCTCTCTTCAGGTCGAGCGCGTAGAGATAGTTGGGAAAGGGCGTGACCAGGTACATGGTCGAGCCGACGACCAGCGGCGGTGCCTCGAAGCCCTTGGTGGTCGCGGTTGAGAAAGTGAAGGCGATGCCCAGCCGCCGCACATTGGCCGGGGTGATCTGGCGCATCGCCGAGAAGCGCGTCGACGCGTAGTTTTTGCCCGGCATTTCCCAATTGCCGTTATCCGGCGGTGCCGCGCGCGGGGCGGAGATGGCGTGCGGTTGCGCGGAGACGATGGAGGAGCAGAGTAGAAGCGCTGCAAACGCCGGTACGAACTCGCGCCTTACATGCCGCATGAATGCCCCCATGCTGACTGGCAGCGGATGGGAATCGCTTGCCGGCGCGTTCAAATCCCCGTCACGACGGAAGTTCCACCGGCGCAACAAAAACGCCGGAAAAACAACAATATGCTAATCTCGATCAAGTGGATGAACCGTAGTCGTCCGCGCGCGTTTGCGAG
>DASUXP010000174.1:0-3554 GCA_036377835.1 Sphingomicrobium sp.
GTGACGAACATGCTGCCGACCTCCTGCCCCTTGGCGAGGCGCGAGGCCATTTCCGCCGCGGTCAGCGCCGCTCCGATGAGGTTGACCCCGGCGCTCGGGCAGCCCTCGGGGCCGACGACGCAGCGGCTGGTGTCGCGGATCGCTCCGGGACCGGGCTTGGTCGGCCGCCCGCCGCTCTTCTTCAGCCGCCTGGCGGTGAGGATGTCGGGGTCGATTCGATACCCCTGCGGGCGCTCGGCGCAGATGACGATTTCGCGGCTGTTGGGGTCCGGGCGGCCGGGCTGGCACGGCTCGGCGGACGCCGGGCTGACTGCTGGCGGCGCGGTTTCGGCGGGTGCCGGCGGCGGGGGCGCGGCCGTTGCGGCGGCGGCTTGCGCGGCGAAGGCCAGCGCGACGGGCAGGCCGAACGGCATCCCCGCCACCCTGCCGCTTCCCGGCTTGCGGCGCAATGAACGCCTCTTTGCCGCCCGCCGCGCCTCGGCTAGGGCAGGCGCCGCATGGCCGATTTGACCCCCGTCATCGAAACGATGGAGCACCGCTGGATGCGCGCCTGGGTGGCGCGCGACGCCAAGGAGCTGAAGCGCCTCACCGCGAGCGACTTCATCCTCGTCATGGCGTCCAAGCCGGCGGTCGTGCTCGACACCAAAAGCTGGCTCGAGGCAGCGGTGAAGCGCTACCGCTGCACCTCCTACCGGCTCGGCGACATCTACGTCCGGCGGATCGGCGCCATCGCCCTCTTCGCCTCGCAGATGGAGCTGAAGGCGAGCATGGACGGCGAGGACTGGTCGGGCCGCTATTTCGTCACCGACGTGTGGCGCAAGGGCAAGGTGCGGCGCGGCTGGAAGCTGGTCGAGCGGGTGCTCTCGCGAGTCGAGGAGAACCCCGACGTACCGGCGGCGATCAAGTCGCTGCAGCTCTGGCGCTAGCGGGCCGCCGGTCAGATTCTCACCCGGACATTGCGCCTGCGTAATGGTATCGCGGACAGCGACGGATGCGTTCCCGTCCGCCGCACTCGTGGGGGACCACATAATGGCCAACAACAAGCTTCTGTCCTGGGCGCTGATCGTCTTCGGCTTCGCCTTCTGCCTCATCGCGCCGCTGTCGATCGTCTGGCCGTCGGGCTGGGCGTGGCACGAAGGCGGGCCGGCTGCGAACGACTATTTCATGATGATCGTCGGGGTCTATGCGACCCTCGGGATTTTCATGATCCTCGCCTCGCGGGACCCGTCGGCCAACCGCTCGCTCATCTGGTTCGTCGTGTGGTCGAGCGTGGTCCATGCGCTGGTCATGGCGTGGGAAGCGACGCGCAACCCGGCGATGGGCGGGCATCTCACCGGCGACGTCCCGGCGCTGCTGCTGATCGCCGTCGTCCTCGGCCTGCTGATGAACCGCGGCACGGTCGCTCAGGCGCGCATGGCGGCCTGAGGCCGGCGCTCGCGTCGGGCAGCCATGGACCTTCCAGCGCGGCTCGCTCGTTTGGGTGGCGAGAACCGTCATCAGGAGGGCGTCATGCCTCGCGAGCTCATCGACACCGGTACCGACAAGCGCTTCGTGCGCCGCGACAGCAAGGGCCGCTTCAAGGAGAGCGACGACGTCGGCCGCAGCCTCGCCGCCGACCGCCGGCAGCGCGCCAGGTCGCGCTCGAAAAAGGGCGAAGGCGACCGCGGCGACCGCTAGACGCCGCGGCCCGTCAGGCCGCCTTGCGCTTCCGGCGCCGCGACTTGGCGAACAGCTCGGCCTCATTCCGGCGGCGCATCCGCTCCACCACTTCCGGCGTGTGGTCGATCATGCCGGCGTGGCAGCGGGTGTGGCACAGGCACAGATTCGCAAGGTCGGTCGCGTCGCCCGCGCAGACGGTTTCCAATCGCGCGGCGAGGTCGTGGCCGTGGGGGAGGTCGAAGCGCAGCGGCCGCCGGCAGCGCGTGCATGTGTCGCCGTCGCGCTGGCGCAAAGCCGCGACTTGCTGCCGCTCCCGGTCGCGGCGGAACTTCCACGGGTTGAGATAGCGGACCAGGATGCTGCTCATGGCGTCAGCATAAGGGCGCAGCCGTTTCAAAAAAATTACGCTGGACCGTTCTTGCCGCTATGGCGTTTGGACCGCGTCCGAAACGGACTCTCGAGAAGGAGAGCGACATGCGACTGATGTTGCTTGGGCTTGCGGCATCCATCGCCGCCTTTGCAATCCCCGCCACCCCCGCCGGTGCCGAAGACATGGGCTTCGCCGCCGGGCCGCTGCTCGACTCGCACCACGACGGCGGGTTCCACGGCGGCACCCTCGGCACGCCGCGCGGCAATCGCTTCGATTGTGCCGTGGGTCGCGACGGCTCCCGCAATCACGGGCGGCGCGATCGCCGTGTCATCGAATGCTCGTCGGGCATCTGGGTGAACGGCGGGGAGTGGGCGCTGTACAACAACCGCACCTTCGATTCCGACAGCTACAACGACTGGTGGCACGACCGGCCCGACCGCGCCTTCCCGCGCTGGGTTCGCGAAAACCAGAATTGCACGCCGGACCGGATGTGGTGGTCAGGCGGCGGGTGGCACTGCTGAGCTAGGCCGCCTCGCGCAGGGCTGAAGCGGACAAGGCGAGCTCGGCCGCCCGGCGGTAGAGGGTCGGAAGCCCGGCGCTGGCGAGCTCGTCGAGCGGCTGCCACCAGCCCTCGCCGGCGGGCTCCTCGCGCGGCTCGACCCGAAGCTCGAGCGCGAAGTGGGTGAAGACGTGCCGAACACAGCCGAGCTCGCGGCCCGAGCCCGGCTGGTGTTCGCCGGTCCACTCGCTGCCGGGCAGTGCGGCCATTGCGCCGAGCAAGCCTTTTGTGGGGCGCCGCACCAGCCACACGGCCCCGTCGCGCTCGATCCACCAGGCCGTGCCGAACCGCCGCGGCCGCACCCGCTTCGGCTTGGGGCCTGGGTATATTTCCGGACGCCCGACGGCATGAGCCGCACAGCAAGTGCGAATCGGACAGGCGGCGCACGCCGGTGCCTTGGGCAGGCAGATGGTGGCGCCGAGATCCATCAGTGCCTGGGCGAAGTCGCCCGGCCGCTCGGCCGGAGTCAGCGCCAGCGCCAGGCGTGCAATCTCGCCCTTAGCCGGCGCCGCGATGCCGTGCAGGCGCGCGACCACCCGAATGACATTCGTGTCGACCGCGGCGACATGCTCGGCGAAGGCGATCGCGGCGACGGCCGCGGCGGTATAGTCGCCAAGGCCGGGAAGCCGGCGAAGCTCGGACGCGGTCCTCGGAAAGCCGCCCCGCCGGACGACCTCGCGGGCGCAGCCGATGAGATTGCGGGCGCGGGCATAATAGCCGAGGCCCGCCCATTCGGAGAGGACATCCTCGTCCGCTGCCGCGGCCAGCTCGGCAATCGTGGGCCAGCGGGCGACGAACCGCTCGAACCGCGGAATCACCGCCGCGACGGTCGTCTGCTGCAGCATCACTTCGCTCAGCCACACGCGATAGGGATCGGGCGGCGGCGTTCCCGGAGGCGAGCGCCACGGCAGCTGCCGGAAGTTATCCACATAATGTTGGAGCAGCAGCGTCGAGGCGTTGGCGGTC
>DASUXP010000175.1:0-4285 GCA_036377835.1 Sphingomicrobium sp.
AGGCCGTTGAGGCGCGCGGCGAAGGCGCCGCCGAGGGGCTGGTCGAGGTCGCCGGTGAAGCGCAAGCCGCCGAAGCCGTCGCCCGACCCGGTCACCTGGCGGTTGAGCTGGAAGCTCGGGCGCTTGAGCACGCGGTTGACGATCCCGCCGCCGCCGCCGCGGCCGAAGATCATCGCGTTGGGCCCCTTCAGCACCTCGATTTTCTCGATGTTGTAGAAGTCGCGGAAGAACTGGACGTCGTCGCGCACCCCGTCGACGAAGAAGTCGGCGGTGCTGGTGTTGCCGCGAAGCACGATGGTGTCGCGATTGCCCTCGCCCGTGCCCCACGACGCGCCGGGGACGAAGTTGAGCAAATCGGCGATCGAGCGCAGCTGCTGGTCCTCGATCTGCGCTTCGGAGATGACCGTCAGCGCCTGGGGGATGTCACGGATGTCGGTGTTGGTCCTGGTCGCGGTGCTGGTCGAGCGCGCTCCGTAGGTCGGCCGCTCGCCGGTGATGACGATGGCCGGTTGCTCTGCGGCCACGGTGTCGTCAGCCACATCGGCGGCGTAAACGGGCGCGGCGCAGCACAACAAAGCCGCGACGAGCGGAAGCTTCACTAGACGGTCCATCGTTACCCCTTTTGGACGACGGACAGCGTCTAGTGTTATTGATAGTCATTCGCAATAGCACATTTCAGTCAGCGCGGGCGAAGCTGCAGCGGGAGCCCTCCCTTCGGGCGGAGGGTCACCATTCCGGAGACCTGGACGGCGCGGCCGGGCATGGGCGCAAAGCGCCAGCGGCTGAGCCAGATGGCGAGGATGGTCAGCGCTTCCGCCGTCGCCAGACGAGCGCCGGGGCAGGTCCGCGGGCCTCCGCCGAAGGGCAAATACTGGCAGCGATGGCGGTCAGGCTTGCGGTCGGCGGCGAAGCGCGAGGCGTCGAACGCGTCGGGATCGCTCCACAGGTTGCGGTGACGGTGCACGATCCACGGCCAGATCGAGATCAGGTCGCCGGCCTTCACCTGATGCTCGCCGAGCATGTCCTCGCCGATCGCCTCGCGGTCGAAGCGCGGCACCGGCGGGTAGAGGCGCAGCGATTCCTCGAGGATCGAGCGCAGCATCGGCAGCCGGTCGGGCAGACCGGCGTCCACTCCTGTCGCTAGCGCGGTTTGCGCCTCTTCGGCTGCGCGGTCCTGCAGCTCCGGCTGCTCGGACAGCAAGTAAAGCGTCCAGGTCGTGGTGTTCGCGGTTGTCTCGTGGCCGGCGAGGTAGAAGGTCGCCGCATTGTCGACCGCGAGCTCGATCGCCTCGGCTCTCGGGAAGCGGTCCAGCAGCGCGTGAGTGACGTTGGTGACGAAATCGTCCGGCGCTCCGGGGGAGAGCCGCTCCTCGACGATCTCGCCGAGCGTCGCGCGGAGGAAGCGCATGCCGCGGTGCCCGCGCCAGCCGGCGGGCGTGAACGGCACCAGCGGCAGGTTCAGCAGCACCTGGATCCGCGCCTCGCCGACGCCCTCCATCGCCGCGGTGATATGATCCATCGCCGCGCGGCTGGTGAGCCGCTCGTCGCCGCTGAACAAGGACTCCGAAATCACCGTCATGGTTGCGGTGGTCGCCTCAACCGACATGTCGCGCGTGCCGCGCTGCCACGTCGCCGCCATAGCCTCGCCGACACGGCCAAACACCGGCACCAGGGCATCCACCGCGGGCGGGGTGAAGCTCGCCGCGACGATCTTGCGCTGCGAGCGCCACAGCTCGCCGTCGGAGCTCAAGAGCCCGCGCCCGATGGTCGGCGCGAGGATCCGCTTCACCAGCCGCGGCTTCTCGTAATTGGCGGCATTGTCGAGCAGCACGCGCTCGATCCACTCCGGCTTCAGCACGATGTGCACCGGGTGGCCGAGTACGTTGCGCTTGACGTGCCAGGTCTCGAACGCGAGTTCCGACCAGCCGTACACCGCCGTCCGCGCGCGCTCGCCGAAGAAGCCGCGCCAGGTCGGCACCGGCGTCGCGCGCCGCGGCGGATGCGGCGGGATGAACGGCTCGGGCATGCTCGAACTACTCGCCGCGGACCCGGACGATCCTGATCAGGTCCTTCGTCGGCCGAAGCTGCCGCATCGCGGTTTCGAGGCTGGCTCGGCTCTTGAAGTGGCAGGTGGGGATGGCGCCCTTCTCGACGATCGCGCCTGCCTTCGCCGCAATCTCGCCGTCAAGGTCGTCGCACTTGGGCATGTACATCACGAACTCATCGTTCGAGCGCCGCTCGAGCAGCAGGTAGACCTGGCCGCGCGCGTCGGCTGCGTTGTCATTGTTCTCCCGATACCAGACAATGAAGCGGCGGTTCTGATCGTCGAGCGGGGCGAAGCCGTAGAGGGCCTTGCCGTCGGGATCGCCGATCTGTGTCATTCCATTGGGAAGCAGGACGACATTCTCCACGCCATCCTTCCCGTCCTCGTTGATCGCGCGGTAGCTTCCGGCCGGGATCGGCTGCTTCGCGTCGCTGTCGGAATAGAGCGCCTCGCCGGCCCAGCAGCCGGTGAGAAACAGCGCGGCGATCAACACAAGGAAACGCATCTCCCTATTCCGCCGCCAGCAGAGTCTCGGCGGCGCCGAGATCGACCGAGACGAGGCGGCTGACGCCTTTCTCGATCATCGTCACGCCGTAAAGCCGGTGCATGCGGCTCATCGTCACCGCATTGTGGGTGACGATCAGGTAGCGCGTGTCGGTCTCCTGCGTCATCCGGTCGAGCAGCTCGCAGAAGCGCTCGACATTGGCGTCATCCAATGGCGCGTCGACCTCGTCCAGCACGCAGATCGGCGCGGGGTTCGTGAGGAACAAGGCGAAGATCAATGCGATGGCGGTGAGCGCCTGCTCGCCGCCCGACAGCAGGGTCAGCGTCGACAGGCGCTTGCCCGGCGGCTGCGCCATGATCTCCAGCCCGGCCTCCAGCGGGTCGTCGCTCTCGACCAAAGCGAGATGCGCCTGTCCGCCGTCGAACAAGGTGGTGAAGAGCCGGCGGAAGTGCGCGTCGACCTGCTCATAGGCTTCGAGCAGCCGCACCCGGCCCTCGCGGTTCAAATTGCCGATTGAGCCGCGCAGGCGATGGATCGCCTGGGTCAGCTCCTCGGCCTCCTCGGCGCCCTTGGTCCGGCTTTCGTCGAGCTCGGCCAGCTCCTGCTCGGCGACCAGGTTGACCGGGCCGATGCGCTCGCGATCTGCGGTCAGCCGTTCCAGCGTTGCCGCCTCGGCGTCGGCGTCGCGCGGCTCGTTCGCGTCGAAGCCCAGTTTCTCCGGGAGCCGCTGGGGCACGCATTCGAACTTCTCGACCGACGTCCGGGCGAACTCGGCGCTGCGGGCCTGCTGCGCCTCGGCCCGCGCGGCCGCCGCGGCGCGGCGCTCGCGCGTATCGGCGGAGCGCTCGTTCGCTGCGGATACGGCAGCAGCCGCCGCAACGACCGCCTCCTCGGCCTCGCGCTCCGCGGCGGACGCCTCCCCGATCCGCATTTGGCTCTCGCCGTTCGCCTGCTCGAGCTCGCCGATCCGGCGGTCGAGCTCGGCCGGTTCCTTCTCCAGCTCCGAGCGCTCGGCCGCCTGCTGCTCGTGCCGCGCCACGGCTTCGGCAAGCCGCTGCTCGGCATCGGCCTGGCGCTTGCGCCATTCGGCCTGCTCGCGCCCGGCAGCGCTCGAGCGCTCGCGGTCGGCGGCCGTCTCGCGCGCCCGGGTCGCCGCTTCCGCGCGCTTGTCGGCCACCGCCGACGCAGCCGCGGCAGCATTCCCGCGGACGCTCTCCACTTCATGCTCCAGCGCAGCCGGATCGGGCAGGGCCGCGAGCGAGCGTTCCGCCGCGTTCAGCGCATCGCGCGACGCTTCGAGCACCGGCTCGAGGTCAGCCTGGCGCTGGGCGAGTGCCGAGCGCTGCGCCTCGATCCGCTCGAGCGCGGCAGAGGCGGCGTCGATCGCCCGCGCCGCATCGCGCGACTCTTTCTCTGCAGCGAGGGCGGCATGCCGCGCCTCCTCGGCGGACCGGCGGCACTCTTCCATCGCCGCGAGCGCGCGGTCGCGCTCGGCAAGCGCCTCGCTCACAACCTTCTCGAAATGCGGGAGCTGGTCCGCGAGGTCGGCCAGGCGATTGGCGCGAAGCAACCGCTCGGCGGCAGCAGCCCCGGCGCCGACCGCGACGAAGCCGTCCCACCGGCGCATGCGGCCGTCGCGGGTCACCAGCCGTTGTCCGACGGCGAGCTCCTGGCCGACATCCTCGTCCGCCACCGCGACCTGCCTGAGCCGGCGCTGCAGCTCGGGCGGCGCGCTC
>DASUXP010000176.1:0-20583 GCA_036377835.1 Sphingomicrobium sp.
GTGGCTACAAACTTTCGCTAACTTCCCTGTTTGTAACGCCTGTTTAATGTCTTGCGCCAGGCGGCGGTGAAGCGCATCGTCGCGGGCGGGGAGAGTCTTTATGGCGAGTCGGCGTTTGAAGGCGCCTGCTTCGCGCGTTTCGCTGCGCGACACTCTGGTCGCGGCGGGGCTTCAGCCGCCGCTCGCCGACCTGCTCGATTCGATGCCACACAGGCTGGTCGCCGCCGAGCCGCGGCGGCCGTTCCGCGAGCCCGGGGTCCAGCGCGACGAGGTGATGTTCGTCCGCTCGGGAATCCTGTCCAAGTTCAAGACCGACGGGTCGGGCCGGCGGCAGATCGTCGCCTTGCGCTTTCCCGGCGAGGGCATCCTGCCGCGCGACGGCGCCGCCAGCTATGGAATCCAGGCGATCGTCCGCAGCGAGGTGCTGATCGGCAAGGCCAGCGACTTCGACCGCATCGTCCGCGAGCACCCGGAGCTCCAGCGCTTCTTCTGGAAGCTGATCCAGCGCAACGAGTCGATCGGTTACGAGTGGCTGGTCAATTGCGGTCGGCGGGATTCGACCGCTCGGGTCGCCCATTTGCTGTGCGAGACGGCGGCGCGGATGCAGGTCTCGGCGAGCAAGATGACCAACCCCTTCACCCAGCAGCAGATTGCCGACATCACCGGGCAGACTTCGGTCAACGTCAACCGGGTGTTCGCCGACATGGAGCGGCAGGGCCTCATCCGCCGTTCGGGGCGCGAGATCCAGTTCACCGACTGGGCCGAGATGCGCCGCGTCGGCAGCTTCCAGCCGAGCTATCTGGAATAGCCCTGCTCCGCTCCTGCGGAGCTTCGAAGGGCATCCTGCATAGCTCGCTTTTGCGAGCGACGCGGGATGGTGGGCGCGACAGGGATTGAACCTGTGACCCCACCCGTGTGAAGGGTGTGCTCTACCGCTGAGCTACGCGCCCACTATCGTGGAAGGCGGCGGATATAGTGCGGCGGCGCCGCCTGTCCAGCGCCGCTATTGAACCGCGTCCTTGAGGACCTTGCCGGGCCGGAACTTCGGCTGCGAGGTGGCCTTGATCTGCATCGGCTCGCCGGTCCGCGGATTACGCCCCATCGAGGCCTTGCGCCGGGTGACGGAGAAATTGCCGAACCCGACCAGCCGCACCTCGTCGCCCCGCTTGAGCGTGGACGTGATCACCTCGAGCATCGTCTCCACCGCGCGCATCGCGTCATTGCGGCTGAGCCCGGCGCGGTCGGCGACGTGGCCAATCAGTTCCTGCTTGTTCATGGGCTCGGCTCTCCCTCGGCCACGGCGCCAAGACTCGCGCACGGTGCCGCCGACTTTAAGGCCAGACTCCTTGCCCCTGTCAAAGCCCTAGTGGCGAACGGCGACGCCCGATTCGGGACTCCCCGCGTGCGCCGGCGGTTCGGCCGCATGCTCGTCGTCGTCGGTCCATTCGATCGCGTGCAGCGGCTCGACCAGCGCGCGCGCCAGCACCTCGTCGACATGCTCGACGGGGACGATCTCCAGGGCCTCCTTCACCGTCGCAGGGATTTCGACCAGGTCCTTCTCGTTCTCGGCCGGGATCAGCACGGTGCGAATGCCGCCGCGCAGCGCAGCGAGCAGCTTCTCCTTGAGCCCGCCGATCGGCAGCACCCGGCCGCGAAGCGTGACCTCGCCGGTCATGGCGACGTCGCGGCGGACGGCCGTTCCGGTCAGGGTCGAGATCATCGCCGTGACCATGCCGATCCCCGCCGACGGGCCATCCTTCGGCACGGCGCCCTCGGGCAAGTGGACGTGGATGTCCTTGCGGGCGAAGATCGACGGCTTGACGCCGTAGGCCGGCGCCCGCGCCTTGACGAAGCTCATCGCCGCCTGGATCGACTCCTGCATCACCTCGCCGAGCTTGCCGGTCGTCTTGATCTGGCCCTTGCCGGGGACCGTCACCGCCTCGATCGTCAGCAGCTCGCCGCCGACCTCCGTCCAGGCAAGACCGGTGACTGCGCCGACCTGGTCCTCCTCTTCCCCGACGCCATAGCGATAGCGCCGCACGCCGAGGAACGTGTTGAGGTTGTCCTCGCTGACGACGACGCTCTCATACTTGCCTTCGAGGATCTGGCGGAGCGCCTTGCGGGCGACCTTGGCGAGCTCGCGCTCGAGCGTGCGAACGCCCGCTTCGCGCGTGTAGAAGCGCAGGATCGCGCGCAGCGCCTCGTCGCTGAACTCGAGCTCGCTGTCCTCGAGCCCGTGCGCTTCCATCTGCTTGGGGATCAGGTGGCGCCTCGCGATCTCCACCTTCTCGTCCTCGGTATAGCCTTCGAGGCGGATGATCTCCATTCGGTCGAGCAAGGGCTGCGGCATGTCGAGCGAGTTCGCCGTGGTGACGAACATCACGTCGGAAAGGTCGTAGTCGAGCTCGAGATAATGGTCCTGGAAGCGGTTGTTCTGCTCCGGATCGAGCACTTCGAGCAGCGCGGACGACGGGTCGCCGCGAAAGTCCTGGCCGAGCTTGTCGATCTCGTCGAGCAGGAACAACGGGTTCGACGTCCCCGCCTTCTTGATGTTGGAGACGATCTTGCCCGGGAGCGAACCGATGTAAGTCCGGCGGTGGCCGCGGATCTCGGCCTCGTCGCGCACGCCGCCCAGCGACTGGCGGACGAACTCGCGGCCCGTCGCCCTGGCGATCGAGCGGCCGAGCGACGTCTTGCCGACGCCCGGAGGCCCGACGAGGCACAGGATCGGGCCCTTGAGCTTGTTGGTGCGGGCCTGGACCGCGAGATATTCGACGATCCGCTCCTTCACCTTCTCGAGGCCATAATGGTCCTCGTCGAGGATCTGCTGCGCCTCGGCGATGTCTTTCTTGAGCCGCGACTTCTTGCCCCAGGGCAGGCCGAGCAGCACGTCGAGATAGTTGCGCGCGACCGTCGCTTCGGCCGACATCGGCGCCATCGCGCGCAGCTTCTTCAGCTCCGAATTGGCGCGCGTGCGGGCTTCCTTGGAGAGGCGCGTCTTGCGGATCTTCTCGGCGAGCTCCTGCAGCTCGTCGCCGCCCTCCTCGCTCTCGTTGCCGAGCTCGCGCTGGATCGCCTTCAGCTGCTCGTTGAGATAATATTCGCGCTGCGTCTTCTCCATCTGGCGCTTGACGCGGCTGCGGATCTTCTTCTCGACCTGAAGGACCCCGAGCTCGCCCTCCATGAAGGCGAACACCATCTCCAGCCGGCGCGAGGGGTTGAGCTCGCCCAGGAGCGCCTGCTTGTCGGCGACCTTGATCGACAGGTTCGACGCGACGGCGTCGGCCAGCGCCGACGGATCCTCGATCTCGGCGAGCTGGATGCCGGTCTCCGGCGGCAAGCGCTTGTTGAGCTTGGCGTAATTTTCGAACTGGTCGATGACCGAGCGCATCAGCGCCTGCGATTCCGGGCCGGCCGCCGACTCCTCGTCCACCTCCTCGACCTCGGCCGACATGTAGCCGTCGCGCGCTTCGAGGTTCACCAGGCGCGCCCGCTTCACGCCCTCGACGAGCACTCGAACGGTGCCATCCGGAAGCTTGAGGAGCTGCATCGCAGTGGCGATGACTCCGAGATCGTAGAGCGCGTCCCGATCGGGATCGTCCTCGCCCGGATCGAGCTGCGCGACGAGGAACAGCTCGCGGTCGGCGGCCATCGCCGCTTCGAGCGCCGCCACCGACTTCTCGCGCCCGACGAACAGCGGGACGATGCGGTGCGGGAAGACGACGATGTCGCGAAGCGGCAGGATCGGGAGGGAACGGGTCATTGCGGATATATGGGCGGACCCTCCGCCGCGCGCAACAAAGGGCGGGAACAATCCACAGCAATCGCTCGCTGAGACGCCTGGCGAGACAAGGAGGCTGAGATGACGGACCAGAGAGAGAAGATCAGCACCGGGCTGAACGAGGAGCCGATCAACGAAACGATCGCGGGCACGGGCCCGGGGATCGCCGACGATGCGCTGGCGCCCGGAGAGGACGAGCTTCCCGAGGCTCCGACCGACGAGCTGGTCGAAGATGCCGCGGAAGCGCTCGGCGCGCCGACCGAGGCGGAGGAACGCGATACTCTGCCGCTCGAAGGTGAGTGACTTGCGGCGGAATGAGCGCCGAATTCTGTAATCGTTCAGTTTGCATCGCTATCCTTGCGCCCGTGAACATTCGTCATGCCCTTCTCGCGCTCAGCGCCCTGAGCCTGCCCGCCGCCGCAGCCGCCCAGTTCGGGATGCCGTGGCCGGCCCCGCCGCCACCTCACCCGTCGATGCCGGCGCCGCGCGCAGAGCCATGGATGCCGCCTCCGCCCGGGCCGGCTCCGCAGCCCTGGGGCCAGCAGCAGCAGCGCAGCTCCGCCGCCCGCGGCGGGCTCGAGCCGATCGACCTCCCGCCGGCGATCGAGCAGGGCGTCGACATGATCTACATCGACGAGGAGCTCGTCCCCCGCGCGGTGCACGACAAGGGCATGTTCCACGACATCTCGTTCGACGACTGGAGCGGCGCCCCGGTCGACATGTTCGTGTCGATGAACCCCATCTACACCGACCTCCGCCGCGCCCTGGTGCGCTACCGGCAGCGCTGGGGCGACCTGCCGCAGGTGCAGGTCCCGGCCGGCCCGGCGCTGAAGGCGGGCATGACCGGCGAGCGCGTGTCGATGCTTCGGCAGCGGCTCGGCGTCGGTCCCGGCGATAACTTCGACGGCGCGCTCGCCGACGTCGTCAAGGAATATCAGGCCGCTCACGGGCTCAAGGCAGACGGCATCGCCGGCGGCGGGACGGTCGAATCGCTGAACCGCGGCGCCGATTATTATGAGCAGCTGATCATCATCAACATGGAGCGGGCGAAGCGGCTTCCTGCCCCCGAAGAGCAGAGCAAGTACGTCGTCGTCGACGCCGGCAGCGGCCGACTCTCGATGTGGGAAAACGGCCGCATGGTCGACAGCATGAAGATCGTCGTCGGCAAGAGCGAGACGGCGACGCCAATGATGGCCGCCTACATCAAATATGCAAGCGTCAATCCCTACTGGAACGTACCGCCGGAGCTGGTGCGGAACCTGATCGCGCCACG
The DNA here is from genome assembly GCA_036377835.1 of Sphingomicrobium sp. GTDB lineage: Bacteria > Pseudomonadota > Alphaproteobacteria > Sphingomonadales > Sphingomonadaceae > Sphingomicrobium. The sequence continues at coordinate 5,055 of DASUXP010000176.1, forward strand.
TGTCGTGGCTCAGGGCATCAGCTATCTCACCGACCGCGAATATGAAGTGCTGTCGGACTATAGCGAAAACCCGCAGCTGCTCGATCCCAGCAGCGTCGACTGGCAGGCGGTGGTGGACGGCCGCCAGGAAGTCCGCCTGCGCCGCCTCCCCAGCCCGGCCAATTCGATGGGCATGATGAAGTTCATGCTGCCCAACTACTTCGGCATCTATCTCCATGATTCGCCGGAGAAAGAGCATTTCACCAAGAACGAGCTGTGGATCAGCAACGGCTGCGTCCGGGTGGAAGACTACAAGCGCCTCGCGACCTGGCTGTTCGACGGTTACGTGCCCAAGGGCAAAAACCCCAAGGTCGAGCAAGAGGTCGACCTGCCCAAGCCGATCCCGGTTTACATGACCTATCTGACGGCCAATGCGACGAGCGACGGCGTGGTCTTCCGGCCGGACCCCTATGGGCGCGACGCGCGGCTGATGGAGCGCTTCGGCTCGCAGCTGGTCGCCGCGGTCAATCGCTGACGGCTAAATGTCGATCCCGGCGGCGATCAGGACCGCCGGAGGCAGGTTCTGCGCCGCGTGCGCCAGCATCGGCACCGCGAAGGCGAGCACGAGCGAGCGCCGCCGCCAGCTGACGAACAGTGTCGAGAAAATCAGGAACGGCCACCAGATGATGAGGCCCCAGATCGGGGCCGCGGTGGAATGCACCGCGCCCCAGGCCAGCGCGCTGACCAGCACCGCCCAGACCGGCGGCAGGAAGCGCAGCAGGAGCAGCAGGACCCCGCCCATGATCAAAGTCTCGACCACTGGCGAGAGGATCACGATCGCGGCGAAGGCCAGCCAGCCGCCGCCGTGAAACTCTGGCGCCTTGGCGCCGGGCAGAAGCATCTGCACCAGCGCCGCCAGGGCGATGCTCACCGGAAAGGTGCACAGCCAGCCGATGAGGACCGAGCGGGCAATGCTCCGCGGAAGGCGCACGTCGGTGGGAAGCCACTTCAGCGGCGGCCCGGTCCAGTCGGTCGTATCAGGTGGCGCGGCGGCGGTGCTCAAGCGGCGTCGCCGGTCTTGTCCTTCTTCGCGTAGACGCGGACCGGCTCCTTGCGGCCCTCGACCACGTCCTTGTCGATATGCACCTCGTCGACCGCGTCCATCGAAGGCAGGTCGAACATGGTGTCGAGCAGGATGCTCTCGAGGATCGAGCGCAGGCCGCGCGCGCCGGTCTTCCGGTCGATCGCCTTCTTGGCGACCGAGTGAAGCGCGTCGTCGGTGAACTCGAGCTCGACATTCTCCATGTCGAACAGCTTGGCATATTGCTTCACCAGCGCGTTCTTCGGCTCGACCAGGATCTTGACCAAAGCCTCCTCGTCGAGGTCGAGCAGGGTCGCGATCACCGGCAGGCGGCCGACGAACTCGGGGATCAGGCCGAACTTCAGCAGGTCCTCGGGCTCGCAATGCTTGAGGATTTCGCCCGTCTTGCGCTCGTCGGGCGCGGCGACATGGGCGCCGAAGCCCATCGACTTGCCCTGCATGCGATCGGAGATGATCTTCTCGAGGCCGGCAAAGGCGCCGCCGCAGATGAACAGGATGTTGGTCGTGTCGACCTGGAGGAATTCCTGCTGCGGATGCTTGCGCCCGCCCTGCGGCGGGACGGAGGCGGTGGTGCCTTCCATCAGCTTGAGGAGCGCCTGCTGCACGCCCTCGCCCGAGACGTCGCGGGTGATCGAGGGATTGTCCGATTTGCGGCTGATTTTGTCGATTTCGTCGATGTACACGATTCCCCGCTGCGCCTTCTCGACGTTGTAGTCGGAGGCCTGGAGCAGTTTCAGGATGATGTTCTCAACATCCTCGCCGACGTAGCCCGCTTCGGTCAGCGTCGTCGCGTCGGCCATGGTGAAGGGCACGTCGAGGATCCGCGCCAGCGTCTGCGCGAGCAGGGTCTTGCCGCAGCCGGTCGGCCCGATCAGCAGGATGTTCGACTTGGCGAGCTCGACTTCGTTGCCGGCCTTGGAGCCGTGCGCGAGCCGCTTGTAGTGGTTGTGCACCGCCACCGACAGCACGCGCTTGGCGCGGTCCTGGCCGATTACATAATCATCGAGGACTTTGCAGATTTCCGCGGGTGTCGGAACGCCGTCGCGGGTCTTGACCAGCGCCGACTTCGACTCCTCGCGGATGATGTCGTTGCACAGCTCGACGCATTCGTCGCAGATGAACACCGTCGGCCCCGCAATGAGCTTGCGGACCTCGTGCTGCGACTTGCCGCAGAACGAGCAGTAGAGGGTGCTCTTGCTGTCGCCGCCTTGAAGCTTGGTCATTACCGTCCTTGCTTTGCGGCCGCGAGCGGCCGTCCTGTCGTGGGCATGCTAGCCCGCTTTATCGCACAATCAACTCTGCCGGAGGGTTAACACGCCCCGCCCGCGCTTGTGCCTTTGTTCTCAAGAATATGGATGGGGCGCGAGCGGCCCGCAAGTAGCCAAAGCTTTGAGCCGAAGTCCTTCTGTCCCAAGTTAGGGCGAGGAACGGCGGCAGGGCTCTGGCGTTCGCCGCGGCGGAGCGTCCTTCCCAGTTCCAATCAGGGGAAGACCAAAGGAGCTTCGCCATGAAGCCGATCATTGCATGTTGTGCCGCCGGCGCGCTCGCGCTGGCGCCCGGAACGCTGTTCGCCCAGCGAGGCCCGCCTGCCGCGGGCAGCATCTCGCCCAGTCACGACACCGGTCAGCAGGTGGGCGACGACGGCCTCGAATGCGAGGACGGCGTTGCGCCGAGCCAGTCGGGCCGCGATCCCGGCCCCGGCTCGCCATTCCAGGAAGACAGCATCTCCGGCTCGCACTATGCCGGCGAGCAGGACGGCGTGAACAACAAGAACACGGCATCGGTGTCGCAATACGACATCGCCTGCTTCAAGGGTCCGCAATAAGGAGCCGGGCGCCCGCTGCGGATGGCGGCGGGCGTCGTCTGACTAGACCGCGAAAGCTGCCTCGATCGCAGGCGTGACGCGGTCGACGGTATAGGGCTTCTCGATCACCGGAGCGTCGTTGAACTCCGGCGGCGGAGGGTCGACGTGCCCGCCGGTCGCGATCACGAACGGGACGTTCTTCTCGCGCAGCCTGGTCGCCACCGGCCAGACGTTCTCGCCCTTCAGGTTGACGTCGAGGATGGCGAGGTCGAACCCGCCCTTCTCGACCTCGTCGAGCGCGCACTCGACCGTCTCGCAAGTACCGCGAACCTCATGCCCGAGCGAATCGAGAAAATCCTCGAGCATCATGGCGATGAGAGGCTCGTCCTCGACGATCAGGATGGAACGCGACTGCACCATATTGCTGTCGGCATAAGACGCAGTCGAACAGGTGCAAACAATTATTTCGCGCCGAGCGTCCGCTTCGCCGCCTCGGCCAGTTCCTGTACCGAGAAGGGCTTGGGCAGGAAGCTGACGTTCCCGACGTCGATCGAGTTCCTCAGCTGCTCCTCGGCATAGCCGGACATGAAGAGCACCTTGAGCTCGGGCCGGCTCTTGCGCGCCTCCTCGACCATCGCCGGCCCGTCCATGCCGGGCATGACCACGTCGCTGATGAGGAGGTCGATCGGCTCGCCTCGGCCGAGAATCTCGAGCGCGTCCTCGCCACTGTCGGCAGTGATCACCTGATAGCCGTGACGGGTCAGCGCGCGCTCGGCGACTCCGCGGACCATCGGCTCGTCCTCGACCAAAAGGACGGTGCCGCTGCCCCACAGCTCGCTTTCCTTCGGCTTGCCGGCCTTGCGCGACTTGGCGGCGGACGCCTCCTCGCGGTGGACCGGCAAGTAGATGACGAACCGCGTCCCCTCACCGACCTTGGAATCGGCGAAGATGAAGCCGCCCGATTGCTTGACGATGCCGTACACCGTCGAAAGGCCGAGGCCGGTGCCCTTGCCGACTTCCTTGGTGGTGAAGAAGGGCTCGAAGATCTTGCCGAGCACGCTCGGCGCGATGCCGCAGCCGGTGTCGGTGACCGACAGCGCGCTGTAATCGGCGATGGGCAGGATGTCGGAGCCGAGCTCGGCGACCTGGCCAGCCTTCACCGAATAGGTCTGGATGGTCAGCGTCCCGCCGCTGCCCTTCTCGGCCATGGCGTCGCGCGCATTCACCGCCAGATTGACGATGACCTGCTCGAGCTGCCCGGGATCGGCGCGGACGGGGCCCAGGTTGCGGCCGTGCTTGACGGTCAGCTCGACGGTCTCGCCGAGCAGGCGCTTCAGCAAGTGCGACACCTCCGACACCACGTCGGGAAGCTGGAGCACCTGCGGCCGCAGCGTCTGCTGGCGCGAGAAGGCGAGCAGCTGGCGAGTCAGCCCCGCGGCGCGGTTCGAGTTCGACTTGATCTGCTGGATGTCGTCATAGTCGCTGTCGCCCGGCGTGTGCCGCATAAGCATCAGGTCGCAATGGCCGATGATGGCGGTCAGGATATTGTTGAAGTCGTGGGCGACGCCGCCCGCGAGCTGGCCGACCACCTGCATCTTGGTCGCCTGCGCCACCTGGCGCTTGAGCTTCGCTTCCTCGCTATTGTCCTTGAGCAGCAGCAGAACGGCGGCTTCGCCGAGCCCGCGCAGGCCGGCGAGGGTGAGCGCGACCGGCTCGGCCGGCTGGCGGACCAGGCGCACCGCTAGGTCACCCGACATTGCCGGACCCCGGGCATTGCGCCGCACCGCGTCGGCGACCGCCGCCTTGTCTTCCTTCACGACGAGGTCGCCGGGATAGACCGGCAGGCGCTCGCCGCGAACGCCCGCCGCCCGGCGGAACGCCTCGTTCATAGTGAGGAAACGGCCATCGCGGTCAACCAGCGCGAGGCCGATCGGAAGCGCATCGAGAAGCGCCTGGAGATGCGCCGAATCGGGCTGGTTGCCCCCCTGCCCGCCTTCGAACAGGAGGAAGGTTCCGACCGTACTGCTCTTCTTCGGATCGACGGGCACGTGGGCCATGCGCATCGGTTGCGCGAACTCGCCTTCGGCGGTGAGGCGGACGAGCCCGTCTTCGCCGACGTCGACCAGGTCGGCGAAGCGCTGCCCCGCCGAGCTTCCGGCGTGCGCAAGCGCGCGTTCATCGAACAGGCGGTTGGCGGCGAGAACCGCTCCATCCTCGCCCACCAGCGCGCCGAGGACGCCGGCGGCGGCGAGCCGCTCGCCCGCGGTTCCGTCCAGCCACTTGGTCGCGACCGTCAACGGCGGCGGAGTCGCCGGACGAGGAAATCGCCACAGCAGAAGGTCGCCGGCGAGGCCCACGCGCTCAACCTCGACCGCGGTCTTGCCCGAGCCGGTATGCACTCCCGCCACGCAGCCCGCGCCGTCGCGCCAGGCCATGCTTCGAGCGACTTCGAGGCCTTGCCGATCCTGCTCGCCTTCACCCAGGTCGAGCGGCAGTCGGCTGCTGCCGAAGCGCTCGCGATAGGCGGTATTGGCGATGAGCAGCGACCCCTCGCCCGAGGTCAGTGCCGCTGGGTCGGACGAGAGCGCGAGCGCCGAGCCGATCACCGAATAGTCGGGCGCGACCGCGACCGTCTCGATAGTGGTTCGATGCCGCGAGACATTACGATGAACGAAGGCGGCGGCACCCAAACCGGCGAGCGCCACGATGGCAGCAAGGACGAGCCAGCCGACGAGCAGCAGCAGCGTCGCTGCGGAGAGAGCTGCCCCGGCGACTAGCGCCGGCCCCAGCCAGCGCGCCCAGCCGTCGAGCGGGGCGGAGTCGATCCGGGGCAGCTCCTGGTACAGCATTCAGCTGTGCATCTTACCAGATGCGGACGCGGTCCGCAGGGGCAAGATACAGCTTCTGCCCGGCCTGGACGTTGAAGGCCGGGTACCACGGGTCCATGTTGCGCACGATGTTGGCGCGCTGCTCCGACGGCGAGTGCGGATCGGTGAGCAGCCGTTGGCGGAGGTTCGCCTCGCGGTAGTTGCGCCGCCACACCTGCGCCCAGCCGAAATAGAAGCGCTGGTCGGCGGTCGTGCCGTCGATCACCGGCGGCGCCTTCCCGCCGAGCGACGCTATATAGGCATCGTGCGCGACGGTCAGCCCGGCGAGGTCGGCGACATTCTCGCCCATCGTCAGCTTGCCGTTGACGTGCATCCCGGGAAGCGGCTCGTAGGCATTGTACTGCTGCTCGAGCTTGTCGAGGCGAGCGGTGAACGCCTTGGTGTCGCCCGGAGTCCACCAGTCGATCAGCTGACCCTTCGAATCATATTTCGCGCCCTGATCGTCGAAATGGTGGCTGAGCTCGTGCCCGATCACCGCTCCGATGCCGCCATAATTGACGGCGTCGTCGGCATTGGGATCGAAGAAGGGCGGCTGCAGGATCGCGGCCGGGAAGACGATCTCGACCATGCCGAAATTGGCATAAGCGTTGATCGTCATCGGGGTCATGCCCCATTCCCAGCGGTAAATCGGCTTGCCGAGCTTGCCGACGTTCCACTCATGGTCGAAGCGCGCCGAGCGCATGGCGTTGCCGATGAGGTCGTTGCGGTCGATTTGCAGCCCGCTCATGTCACGCCACTGGCTCGGGTAGCCGATCTTGGGCGTGAAGGCGGCCAGCTTGGCGTGCGCCCGGGCCTTGGTCTCGGGGGCCATCCATTCGAGATGATCGATACGCCGGTCCATCGCCGCGATGATGTTCTTCACCATCTCGTCGGCCTTGGCCTTGGTCTCGGGCGGGAAATATTGGGCGACGTAGAGCTTGCTGACGTCGTCGCCCAATGCGCCGACGGTGAAGTTCACCGCCCGCTTCCACCGCGCTTCCTGCTCGGGAGTGCCGCTCAGCGTCGTGCCGTAGAAAGCGAAGGCTTCCTTGTCGAACGCCTGCGGCAAATAGGCCGAATATTGGTCGAGCGAGCGGACCAGCAGCTGGTCCTTGAGGACGCCGAGCGGGGTCGAGGAGATCACCCGGGCGATGCCCTTGATTGCGCTCGGCTGGGCGACGACGAGGCTGTCGACGTCGGTCCCGATGCCATGGAAATAGGCCGGGAAGTCGAAGCCCGGCGCGAGCCTGCGCAGCTGCGCGACCGTCATCTTGTTGTAGGTCTTGGTGGCATCGCGGCTGTCGGTGCGAGTCCAGTGCGCCTGCGCAATCCGCGTCTCCATGTCGAGGATCGCCTTGGCGCGGGCGGCCGCGTTCCTCTCGCCCGCGAGCGTCAGCACGTTGGTCAGGTGCTGGAGATATTTGGCGCGCACCTCGGCGAGCTTCGCGTCCTTGGACAGGTAATAATCCCGGTCGGGCATGCCGAGCCCCGACTGGAACATGTTCAGCGTGTAATTTTCGGGCGACTTGTCGTCCTGCCCGACGAAGGCGCCGAACGGCCCGCCGATGCCGAGGCGGTCCGACTCCGCATAGAGCGCGGCGAGGTCCTTCTTGGCGGAAATCCCGCGAACCTGGCTGAGCCACGGGTCGAAGGCCGCGAGGCCCTTGGTCTCGATCGCCGCGGTGTCCATGAAGCTCGCATAAGCAGCACCGATCCGGCTGTTGGGGTCCTTCGCCTGCTCCTCGATGATCCCGCGGGTGCGCTCGCGCGACAGGTCATCGAGGATGTTGAACGAGCCGTAGTTCGACTTGTCGGCCGGGATCGGCGTCGTCCTTGCCCAGGTGCCGTTGGCGAACTGGTAGAAATTGTCCCCCGCGGCGACGCTCTGGTCCATCCCGGCCGAGTCGAAGCCGTAGGTGCCATATTGCGGCTTCGGGGCCGGGGGCGGCGGAGGCGCAACGGGCGCCGGCTCGGCAGTAACCGGTGCAACGGCGGGCGGAGCCACTTCGTGCGAAGCGCATCCGGCCAGGGCGGTCGTCGCCGCCAAAAATACAAACACTCGAACCATTAACCCCTCCAAGCTTTCAAGAAATTCCCCGCCGTCCTGTTGTGGGCGCGATCGCAATCGTTCAGCCGCTATTCGACGACCGCCCCCTATTCGCCTGCGAACGTCAAACGCCGCCCGCAGACCGCGCCGAGCGTCGCTGTCGCCAGCGGCTTCCCAGCCACCATCGCCATAGCAGCGCGGAAATCAGGTAACCGCAAGCGGCCGCCGTCACGGCAATGGTCAGAACGCCGAGCGCAATGGACCCGGACGCCTCGTGAATCCAGAAGAGAAAGCGCCCGAGCTCGCCCGACACCCGCTCCGCCGTCGCCGGGTTCACCAGCGTGGCGTCATGATGCAGCTCCCACGAGCCGATGCGGTAGGCCGCATAGTACATCGGGGGGATGGTCAGCGGATTGACGATCAGCGTGAACGCGGCGGCGATGGCGACGTTGGCGCGCAACGGAATGGCGAGGATCGCCGCGATTACCGTATGCATGAAGGGGATGATCACTCCGATCCCAAGGCCGAGGGCGACCGCCCGCGGTACCGACCGGCGATGCAACCGCCACAGCTCGGACTTGCCGAGGTGCCGGGCGAACGGCCGCAGCAGCCGGTGCTCGTGAATCGAATCCTGCGTCGGAATGTGACGTCGCAGCCACTTCATCCGGACCGCCACGGCGCGCTCAGGCGCTGCGCCGGAGCAGCCGCTGCTGCTCGCGCTTCCAGTCGCGTTCCTTCACCGTCTCGCGTTTGTCGTGCACCTTCTTGCCCCGGGCCAGTGCCAGCTCCACCTTCGCCCGTCCCCTGCCGTTGAAATAGATCGACAGCGGGACCAGCGTGAGGCCCTGGCGCGTGACCGCTCCGTGCAGCTTGGCGATTTCGCGGGTCTTCAGCAACAGTTTCCGCGGGCGCCGCGGCTGGTGGTTGAGCCGGTTGCCGTGGCTGTACTCGGGGATGTGGCTGTTGATCAGCCAGATCTCGTCGGCCTCGACAGTCGCGTAGCTCTCGGCGATCGAGCCCTCGCCGTGGCGCAGCGACTTCACTTCGGTGCCGGTGAGCTGGATGCCCGTCTCGAACCGCTCCTCGACGAAATAGTCGAAGCGCGCGCGCCGGTTCTCGGCAACGACCTTGTGCTTGTCGAACGGAGGGGGAAGCGGCTTGGCCATGGACGTTAGATAAGGCCTGCATGCTCCAATGCAGCATCCACCGCCCGCCTCGATGCGTCGGAAGCCTCGACCAGCGGCAGGCGCAGCTCGGCGGGGAAGCCGGGCCGCACCCGGGTCAGCGCATATTTGGTCGGCGCGGGCGAAGCGTCGGTGAACAAGGCCGCGTGCAGCGGATAGAGCTTGTCCTGAAGGGCCAGCGCCTCGTCCCAACGAGCCTCGCGCATCGCCTTTTGAAAGTCCGAGCAGAGCCGCGGCGCCACATTGGCGGTGACGGAGATGCACCCGACGCCGCCCATCGCGTTGAAGCCGAGCGCCATGTCGTCGTTGCCGCTGAGCTGGCAGAAATCCTCGCCGCAGGCGATCCGCTGGGCGGACACGCGCCCGAGATTTCCGGTGGCGTCCTTGACCGCGACGATTCTCGGATGCTTCGCGATCTCGGCGAGCGTCTCGACCGAAATGTCCGCCACGGTCCGCGACGGCACGTTGTAGACGACGATGGGGAGCGGCGAAGCTTCGGCGATGGCGAGGAAATGCGCCGCCAGGCCCGCCTGGCTCGGCTTGTTGTAATAAGGCACGACGACCAGCGCGGCATCGGCGCCGATGTCGGCGGCCGCCCGGATCCGCTCGATCGACGCGGCGGTCGAATAGGTGCCGCAGCCGGCGATCACCTTCACCCGCCCGCCGGCAACCTCAACCGCGGCGGCAATGACCTCGCGATGCTCTTCGGCGCTGAGCGTGGCGACCTCGCCGGTGGTGCCGCAGGGAACTAGCGCGGCCGAGCCTTCGGCGATCTGCCATTCGACGAACTCGCGCAATGTGTCTTTCGCGACACGACCCCCTGAAAAGGGCGTGACCAGCGCCGGGATCGACCCGAAAAACATGAACTTATCTCCTCGCGGGGGAGTTTTTCTGTGGACAAGATCGGCTGCGTTCATTGCCTGATAAGGAGGGGGACTGCTTGATGTCCAGCATGTGGCGCATCGTCTGGACCATCCCCCTGCTCCTCGTGACCGCGTCGGCCTCGGCGCAATATCCGGCGCCGCCGCCCGCGCAGCCGCCGGCCTATTCCGCCCCGAGCATCGGCTATTCGTTCAACGACTGGCGACGCCTTCGCCAGAGCAGCGGCTACAGCTTCGCCGATTATGCGCGCTTCCTCGTTCCCAACCCGAACTGGCCGGAAGACAGCAAGCTTCGCGGCTGGGCCGAGCGGGCGATGCAGCCCGGCGAAAATGCCGGGACGGTGCTTGCCTTCTTCGCCAATGAGCCGCCGAAAACCGGCAACGGCTTCGCGCGCCTCGCCGAGGCGCTGGCGACGAGCGGGCGGGCCGCGGAATCGCTGGCCGCGGCGCGCAACGCCTGGGCGTCGGACGACCTCGGCGATCGCGACGAGCAGGCGATCTGGGCGCGCTACGGCGGCAGCTTCACGGCCGAGGACCATGACCGCCGCGTCGATGCCTTGCTGTTCGCCAAGAAGGCGGACGATGCCGCCCGCTTCTATTCGCTGACCACGCCAGGGCGGCGCGCCGCCTTCGCCGCCCGGATCGCGATGCAGCGCGATTCGTCCGATGCCGACCGGCTCTACCAGGGCGCGATGAGCATGGTGACCAGCGACGCGGGGCTGATGATGGATCGTGCGCGCTGGCTCCGCGCCAACAATTACGAGCAGGCCGCGCGCCAGCTCGCCGCGCGCCCGCACAATTTCATCTACCGGCCGGCGGACCCCGAGCGCTTCTACGACATGCTCCTCCTGCTCGCCGGCGGAGCGGCTCAGGACCGGCAGTGGGAGACGGTCTACAACATCGGGCGGCACCTCCGCGACGCATTGCCGCCGGGCGCCGACATCAGCCAACAGCCCTATGGCGTGCGGGACAATTACACTTCGCTCGCCTGGCTCGCCGGGACGACAGCCCTCGATCGCCTCCGCCGTCCCTCCGCCGCGGTCGCCATGTTCGATGCTTATTCACAAGGCGGGCGTTCGCTGCAGGTCGAGACCAAGGGCCTCTACTGGGCCGGGCGCGCGGCGCTGGCGGCCGGGCTGGTGCAGGAAGCCAACGGCTATTTCGAGCGCGCCGCGGCTTATCCCGAGCTGTTCTACGGCCAGCTGGCGCTGGAGCGGCTCGGCCGTTCCGTGTCCCCGCCCCAGCCCTCCGTGGTGCAGTACGCGGCCACGCCCGCGCAACGCTCGGCCTTCTACAACAAGCGGTTGGTGCAAGCGGTGCGCATGCTCCAGCGGGGCGGAAGCGCCGAGGAGCGCGCGCTGTTCGTCCGGGCCCTCGCCGAATCGCTCGACAACGACGTGGACCGCGGCCTCGCCGTCGAACTGGCGCAGCAGGTCGGGCGGCAGGATCTTGCCGTATGGGTCGCGCGTGCAGCCCGCAACGACGGGACCATGTTCTACGTCCGCCAGGGCTATCCCTCGCTCAGCGCGTCCTTGTCGGGGCGGCTGTGGTCGCTGGCCCACGGCATCAGCCGACAGGAAAGCTCGTTCGATCCCTATGCGGTCAGCCATGCCGGCGCCCGCGGGATGATGCAACTGATGCCCGGCACGGCCCGCGAGCAAGCCGGCAAGATGGGCGTCGGCTACGACGGCACCCGGCTCTACACCGATGCCAATTACAACGTGATGATCGGTTCGGCCTACTTCGAGCGGCTGCTCAACATGTGGGACGGCAACGTTCCCCTGGCGGTGGCGAGCTACAACGCCGGCTACGGCAACGTGCGCAAATGGGTGAACGCTTATGGCGACCCGCGCGGCCGGGTCGACGTGCTCAAGTGGATCGAGGCGATCCCGTTCACCGAGACCAAGGGTTATGTGCAGCGGGTGATCGAAAATACGGTCGTCTATGATTCGATGCGCGGCGCCTCGCAGCAGCAGACGGCGCTGCACGTTTCGCGCTATCTCGGAAAGAGCCAGCCAGGCTGATAAGCGGCCGCCATGGCCGATTCACCGCCGCGTTTCATCACGCCCGAAGGGTTCGCCCGGCTTCGCGCGGAGTATGACGAGCTGTTCGCGGTCGAGCGGCCGAAGATCGTCGAAACGGTCTCGTGGGCCGCGTCGCTCGGTGACCGGTCGGAGAATGCCGACTATCTCTATGGCAAGAAGCGCCTGCGCGAGATTGACCGCAGGCTCGCCTTTCTCGCCAAGATCATGAAGGCGGCCAAGATCGTCGACCCGGCCAGGCAGGAGGCGCGCGACCAGGTGCGCTTCGGGGCGACGGTCGAGCTCGCCGACGAAGAGGACAACCGCCGCACCGTAACGCTCGTCGGCAACGACGAGGTGGACACGTCGAGCGGCCGGATCGGCTGGAGCGCACCGCTCGCCCGGGCGCTCATCGGAGCCAAGGTCGGCGACGAGCGGATCGTCCGCCTGCCGGCCGGCGAGAAGAGCTACGAGGTGATGCGGATCGACTATCCGGCGGCCTAGGCGGCGCGGGTTGGTGCTCCCACGAGATGCGGCGGCTCGGCCGGCATCGCTTCGGCCCAGGCATCGGCTATCGCGGTGAGGGCGGCGAGCACGGCGGCTTGCTCGTCATTGCCGTCGATCGTCCGCCACGGCGACCAGCGCGTGTCGGAGTGGGAGCGCAGGTCCTTGACCGCCACCGCATATTCCGGCGCGGCCACGCTGACGGCCTCGTCCTGGCCCATGACCCGTCCCCAGGGGCTCGCCGCGCGGTCTTGCAGCCGTGCTTGCTGCACCTCTGCACTGACGTCGAAGTAGAGCTTCAGGATCAGCGTCCCGTAGTCGCGCTGCTGCGCCTCGAACTCGTTGATCTCGTCGAACGCGCGGGCCAGCGACCGGTCGTCGACGCGGTCAAAAATGCGGTCGTCGAGCACTCGGCGGTACCAGCTGCGAAAGAAGATCGCGGTGTCGCCGGCGCCCGGAAGCTGCCGCCAGAAGCGCGCCAGCCAGTGCCCCTCGGACGCCTCACGCCGGTCGTGGCGAGTGCTGTGCACGTTGTAGTGGCAGGGATCGAACGCCGCCGCGAGCTGCTTCAGCGCCATTTTCTTGCCCGCACCCTCGGGACCTTCGAACAGGATGATCGCGCGGCGGCCGTGGGCGATCTGCGGCAGCTGCAGCTCGCACAAATGCTCGCGCAGCGCGGAGAGCGCCGCCTGATAGTCGCCGGTGAACGCCGCCCCCCGTTCCTGTCGCGCTGTATCGATCGGCACGCGAGACCGGATTACCGGTGCCGGTCGCGAGCGGCAATCGGCCCGACGCGGCTGTTACGATTTTGGGACAGTTGTGGCTTCCGCGACAATCCGGATGTTGAGCTCCTTGAGCTGCTTCGGATCCACCTCCGATGGAGCGTTCATCATCAAATCCTCCGCCTTCTGGTTCATCGGGAAGAGGATGACCTCGCGGATATTCGGCTCGTCGGCGAGCAGCATGACGATGCGGTCGATACCCGGCGCCGAGCCGCCGTGCGGCGGGGCGCCGAACTTGAAGGCGTTGATCATGCCCGCGAAGTTGGTGTCCACCTCCTCGCGCGTGTAGCCGGCGATCTCGAACGCCTTGTACATGATGTCCGGGCGGTGGTTGCGGATCGCTCCGCTGCTCAGCTCCACGCCGTTGCAGACGATGTCGTACTGCCAGGCGAGGATGTCGAGCGGGTCCTTGGTCTCCAGCGCCTCCAGTTCGCCTTGCGGCATCGAGAAGGGGTTGTGGCTGAAGTCGATCTTCTTCTGCTCCTCATTATATTCGAACATCGGGAAATCGACGATCCAGCAGAAGCGGAAGGCGTCCTTCTCGAGGAGGTCGAGTTGCTCGGCAACGCGGGTCCGGGCGAGGCCGGCGAGCTTCGCCGCTTCCTCCTCCTTGCCCGCGGCGAAGAAGATGCCGTCGTCGGGGCCGAGGCCCCTCTCCTCGGCAAGGCGGTTCATGCCCTCCTCGCCGTGGTTCTTGGCAATCGGGCCGCCCCATTCGCCGCCCTTGCGCGTGGCGTAGCCGAGGCCGGCAAAGCCTTCGCTCCGCGCCCATTCGTTCATGTCGTCGAAGAACTTGCGGCTCTTTTTCGCGGTACCTGGCGCGGGGACCGCGCGAACGACAGCGCCCTTCTCGACGAGTCCCGCGAACAGGCCGAAGCCCGAGCCCTTGAAGTGATCGGACACGTCGCTGATCAACAGCGGGTTGCGCAGATCCGGCTTGTCGGTGCCATATTTTAGCAGCGCTTCCTTGTATGGAATGCGCGGATAATGCCCCGCGGGCGTGACGGTCTTGCCGTTGGCGAACTCCTCGAACACGCCCGACAGCACCGGCTCAATCGCGGCGAACACGTCGTCCTGGGTGACGAAGCTCATTTCGAAATCGAGCTGGTAGAATTCGCCGGGGCTGCGGTCGGCCCGCGCATCCTCGTCGCGGAAACAGGGCGCGATCTGGAAATAACGGTCGAAGCCCGCGACCATGATCAGCTGCTTGAACATCTGCGGCGCCTGCGGGAGCGCGTAGAACTTCCCCGGATGAACGCGGCTGGGGACGAGATAGTCGCGAGCGCCCTCAGGCGAGCTCGCGGTCAGGATCGGCGTCTGGAACTCGGTGAAGCCCTGCTCGATCATCCGCCGGCGGATCGACGCTATCACCGCCGAGCGGAGCATGATGTTGGCGTGCACCTGCTCCCGGCGCAGGTCCAGATAGCGATATTTGAGGCGGATCTCCTCGGGATAATCCTGCTCGCCCGCGACCGGCATCGGCAGCTCGGCCGCGGTGGACTGGACCGTGACCTCGCGCGCGCGGACCTCGATCTCGCCGGTCGCGAGGTTCGGGTTCACCGTCTCGGGCGAACGTGCGACCACTTCGCCTTCGACCGTGACGACCGATTCGACGCGGAGCCGATCAAGCGTCTGGAAAGCCGGGGAATCGGTATCGACGACGACCTGTGTCAGCCCGTAATGGTCGCGCAGGTCGACGAAGAGCAGTTGCCCGTGATCGCGCTTGCGGTGAACCCAGCCCGAAAGACGGACGGTCTCGCCGACATTGCCGGCGCGCAACTGGGCGCAATTGTGGGTGCGGTAGGCGTGCATGATGAAGTCGGCTCTGCTTCGGCGGAAATGCGTGGAAAAAGACGGGCCGCGCTTCCCTTCCCACTCATCTTTTGTCAACCCGCGGGCGCGCCGCTAAAGCGCGGCCAAGACTCATGCGTATCCATCCTCTGATTACCAGGTCGGACGACCTCCAGGACTTCGTCGGCCGCCTTTCCAAGCACCCGTTCATCGCCGTGGACACCGAGTTCATGCGCGAGAACACCTATTGGCCGGACCTCTGCCTGATCCAGGTCGCGTCGAGCGAAGAGGCAGCGGCGATCGATCCCAAGGCCGACGGCCTCGAGCTGAAGCCGCTGCTCGATCTGTTCGTCGAGAACGAACAGGTGCTGAAGGTCTTCCACGCGGGCGGTCAGGACCTCGAGATCATCCATAACCTCACCGGCGAGGTGCCTCACCCTTTGTTCGACACGCAGATCGCCGCCATGGCGCTCGGGCATGGCGAGCAGATCGGCTACTCGAACCTCATCGAATCCCTGCTCGGCCACAGCCTCGACAAGGGCGCGCGCTTCACCGACTGGAGCCGCC
>DASUXP010000177.1:0-5568 GCA_036377835.1 Sphingomicrobium sp.
GCCTTCTGCTCGGCCGCGGCGCTGCCGCACCTCCACCCCGATCGCCGCCGGATCCTGCTCCAGTCGATCAGCGAGAGCGCCGCGACCGCGCCCGGCTGGTCGAGCCGCGAGCCGGTGTTCTGGCCCGAGTGGGTCGAGAAGGTCGACCTCAAGGCCGCCGCCTAGTCACCTGTCGTCATTGCGAGGAGCGTAGCGACGCGGCAATCCATCGCCGCTGGATTGCTTCGCTGCGCTCGCAATGACGGTCACGCGGGCACGTTCACCGAGGGAAAGACCTCCGCCAGCTGCCTCAGGCTGTCCTCGGCATTGCGGTGATGGACGAAGACGACGCCATGCGCTTCGTACGTCTCGCGGTGGGTCTCGCGGTCGTCGACCAGCACGTCGCCCGGATGCATGTGCTTCGCCTTGTCGCGGGCCATGCAGGTGATGATCGGCACCCCGGGGAAATGCTCGGCGGCCCAGCGGACCTTTTGCGGCGCCGCCCAGTTGCCGAGCGGGAGACCGGTGAGGATCGTCGGCTTCAGATGCTTCACCGCGTCGAACAGGGTCCGAGCGTCGTCCATTTCCGGCAGCGTGCCGTAGAAGTCCCTGGCCTTGGCCACCTCGCGCCAGAAGGCGCGGCGGCCGTGCCGCGCCTCAAACTGCCGCGGGGTCATGCCGGTCAGGCGGCG
The DNA here is from genome assembly GCA_036377835.1 of Sphingomicrobium sp. Classification (GTDB taxonomy): domain Bacteria; phylum Pseudomonadota; class Alphaproteobacteria; order Sphingomonadales; family Sphingomonadaceae; genus Sphingomicrobium. The sequence goes on from DASUXP010000177.1 coordinate 672, forward strand.
GAAGCCCTCGTCGAAGTCGGCGAGCACTCCGTCGGCGTCGAGGAACAGGCGCGGCTGCTGCTTTTCCGGGGCCATCAGAAGCGCGCCGGCTCCAGCTCGACGGGGATGGGAGCGGGAAGATAGTCCCAGCCGCGGTCGCGGAGCACGTCGTTGCTCTCCCGCGCCTTGCGCCCCGGCCCGAGCGACCAGGTGATGTGGTAGGTCGAGCCGTCCGGGCGCTCGGTCGTGCCGTCGAGTTCGACCACCAGGCACTCGAGGCTCTCCCCGTCATCGGCGCGGCCGACGACTTGCGACCGGTCCGGCTTGTCGGGCACCGGCGTGTCGGGAGTCGCGCCGACGCGTAGGGTCACATGGTCGGCGACGACATTGGCATATCTGGGCGGGAAGCGGCGCAGCAGGAGCTCGCGCTCGACCTCGGGCAGCTTCCAGCCCGTGACGGTTCCTGGCTTGGCCATGCCCATCCGACGCGGCAGGCCGCGTTCAGTTCCGGCTGCCGAGCCCCTCGACCAGGCCCTGGGCGAAATCGATCAGCGTGTCGTCGCGGGCGCCCATGATGAGAATCCGGTCGCCGTCGCGGGCCTCCGCGAGCAGCGCTTCGCCGATTGCGGCCCGCTCGGGAATGTACTCGGCCTGCTTGCCGCGGGCGCGGACCTGCTCGGCCAGCCAGTCGGAGCCGCGGGTGCGCTCGACGGTGCCGCCCTGGTAGACCGGGTTGGGCAGGTAGAGCCGGTCGTCCGCGGCCATGCCGTCGGCGAAGCTTTCGGCGAGCTCCTCGCCCATCTTCGACAAGGGGCCGTAGCCGTGCGGCTGGAACATGATCAGCAGCCGGCCTTCCTGGGAGCGGAGGGTCGCCAGTGTCGCGTCGATCTTGTCCGGGTTGTGCGCGAAATCGTCGATCACCGTGACTCCGGCGGCGCTGCCGACCGTTTCCAGCCGCCGCCGCAGCCCTTCGAAGCGGGCGAGAGCCCGGATCGCATCCTCGAGTCGGACTCCGATGGCCCGCGCGGCGGCGATCGCGGCGAGCGCGTTGGACGCGTTGTGCCGGCCCGGCACCTGCAGACGAACGTCATGGCGCTCGCCTTCTGCCTCGAGCGCGAAGGTCACGGCGCCGGCCTCGAGCTGAAGATCCTTGCCCATGAGGTCGGCGCCGGGGCTGTCGAATCCGTACCCGATCACCCTGTCGGCGCCGACCGCTTCGGCGAGCGCCCGCGTCTCGGGGTCGTCGAGGTTGAGCACGGCCTTGCGCGCGGCGGTGAGGAAGCCCGCGAACAGCTGGCGCAGCTCGGCGAGCTCCTTGTGGTCGAGGCTGATGTTGGTCAGCACCGCAATCTCGGGCCGATAAAGTGCGATCGACCCGTCGCTCTCGTCGACCTCGCTGACGAACAGCTCGGGGTCGCCGACCAGGGCGCTGGCGAACGGGGCGCTCGGCGTGACGAAATTCTTCATCACCGCGCCGTTCATCACCGTCGGCTGGCGATGGCAGGCGTGGAGGATCCAGCCGATCATCCCGGTCACGGTCGACTTGCCGCTGGTCCCGCCCACGGCGACGCTGCGCTGCGCGGCGTTGAGCAGGCGAGCGAGGAATTGCGGCCGGGTAACATGCTCCAGCCCCAGCTCCCGGGCGCGGACCACGTCCGGCACCGTATCCTCGACCGCAGCCGAGGTGACCAGGGTCATGCCCGGCTGGAGCCCGGACCCGTCCTGGGGGAAAAGTTGGATTCCGAGCGAGCGGAGATAGTCGAACTTTTCCGGCGTGCGGCCGGCATCGAGCGAACGGTCGGATCCACTAACGCGGGCTCCGCCGGCGCGGACGATGCTCGCCAGCGGAAGCATTCCGCTGCCGCCGATGCCGCTGAAGAAGACGGGAGAATCGATCATTGAGGCCCCTTATCCTCCTCGGGCTTTTCGGGGGAGGGGGACTATCGGACGAAGATTCGATGGCGGAGGGATCCTGCGCGATGCCGCCAGACCCCTCCACCATTCACTTTTCGGTGAATGGTCCCCCTCCCCTGCAAATGCAGGGGAGGAGAGCTCACTTGCACGCGCCGCCGCCGGGCCAGCCGGTCCAGCCGGGTCCGCGGACGAAGCGGCCGGGCCTGGCGCCGGTGTGGCGGCCGTCGCGGAGCACCTGGACGCCGTTGACGAACACGTCGCGGACGCCGGTTGCCAGCTGCTGCGGCCTGGCGAAGGTCGCCGTGTCGCGGATCGTGGCGGGGTCGAACACTACGACGTCGGCGTAAATGCCGGGCTTCAACGATCCGCGCTGCTTCAGCCCGAGGTTGGTGGCGGGCAGCGACGTCAGGCGCCGGATCGCATCGGGCAGGCTCGCCGCTTTCTCGTCGCGCACATAGTGGCCGAGCAGCCTGGCGACATTGCCGTAGGCGCGGGGATGGGTGCTCGACTTGAGGAACACGCCTTCGGGCGCCTGGCTGTCCGCGTCGGCGCCGAAGCTCATCCACGGCAGGGCGACCTCGCGGCGGACATTGTCCTCGCTCATCCCGAAATAGACGACCTGGATTCGGGTGCCGTCCTCGGCGATCAGGTCGGCGGCCACTTCCTCGGGCGGCTTGCCGCGCTCGCGGGCGACCTCGCCCAAGGTCTTGCCGGTCAGCGGCTTGAGCTTCGCCGTCTTGAAGCCCACGAGAATCACCTTGTCGGGTTCCTGCACCACCAGCTTGGTGTTCTCGGTCGCGTCTGGCCCGCGCATCCAGGCGATCGCCCGAGCCCGCGTCGCGGGGTCCTTCAGCCGCTGCACCCAGGCTTCGAGCCCGCCGTCCTGGATCCACAGCGGGAAGGCGGCGTCGAATCCGGTCGAGCTTGCCGGATAGGTGTACATGTCGGCGGTGATCCGCAGCCCCTGCGCGCGGGCCGCGTTCACGCGCGCGATGGCGGCGTCGATCTTGCCCCAATTCTCCCGCCCCGATTGCTTGAAATGGTAGATTTCCGCCGGCGCACCGGACTGCCGGGAGATGTCGATTAGCTCGTCGATCGCCTCCAGCAGTTTTGGCCCCTCGTCGCGGATGTGACTGATGTACATGCCGCCGCACTTCGCCGCTTCGGAGACCAAAGCGGTGAGCTCCGGGGTCTCGGCGAAATTGGCCGGAGCGTAGATGAGCGAGGAGCCGACGCCGACCGCGCCTTCGCGCATCGCCTGGCGCACCAGCGCGCGCATGCGCTCGAGCTGGGCGGGCGTCGGATCGACGTCCCTCTCGCCGAGCTCGTGCACGCGCACGGTGGTCGCTCCGACAAACGAGGCGACGTTGGGCGTGACCCCGCGCCGGGTCAGCCAGTCGAGATATTGGCCGAGCGTCGTCCAGCGGATTGGATAACGGATGTCGCTCTGCCGCTTGAGCTCGAGTCGCTTCATTTCCGCGTTCCACGGGCCCATCGAATTGCCTTCGCCCATCACCTCCAGGGTCACGCCCTGGTACGTGTCGCTCATCCCGCGGCCGTCGGCGATGAGGCTCTCGTTCGCCCAGCTCAGCATGTTGATGAAGCCGGGCGAGACGGCCTTGCCGGAACCGTCGATCACGCGGGCGGCGCGGCCCGGGCAGCTGCCGACGCAGGCGATTCGGTCGCCCTTGATCGCGAGGTCGCCGATGTAGGGCGCGCCGCCGGAGCCGTCATAGATGGTCCCGCCGCGGATCAGCACCGAGTAAGCGGGTGCAGCGGGCTGCGTCGCGGTCGCCGCCGGACCGGCAAGCAGCGCCGTCAGCGCAATGGCAAAGAGACGCTTCTTCATGACTTCCCCTTCAACTGGAGCCCCGAGCCCGCAACCTAGGTCGGGCAACTCCTTACGGTGAGCGTGTCGATGAACTTCCCGTCATGGTCGAGCCAAACGTAACGATAGGCTGCTCCAAGCGACACGATTTCCCGCATGCTGGCAGTCGCACAGATCTTTGCGCGGACCGTCGGCTTCCACGCTTCCATCGCGCCGGGCTTGATCTCTTTCAGACTAACGTCGGCGCGGAAATGATAGACCATCGTTGTTCCGGCGACGTTCGTCCGCTCGAATAGCGTGGTGTATTCGACCCTGGTCGGAAGCTTCGTGTTGAGCCGCTTGGAGGCCTCGCGCAGCAAGCACCTCAGCTTCGTTCGCTGGTCGGCGCGCGGCAACGTCACGAACTCGTCGTGCTGGACCGCACCGCCGCAACTTGCCGCGACATCGGCTATGCTCACATCGGGAACGATTCCGGTTGCTTGAGCCGCCCCCATCAGCGGCACGGCCGATGCCGCCAGAAGCAGGCGACGGACCAATTCTCGCATGGCGCAATCCCCCTGCGGCCGAGGCTGCTACAGGGCCACGTTCCTGGCAAGGGCGTAGCAAGGCCTGGTCTCGCAGCCCTTCCCATTGCGAACGCCTGGCTTCTCACCCTAAGCATCGTCCATGCGCATCGCCGTCGTCGCTCCGAGCTGCCCGTTGAAGCGCGAAGCGGCGGAGCGGGTCGAGGCGATCGTCGCCGAGCGCGGTGACTGCGACCTCGCCATCCACCCGCAATGCTTTCTCAGCGATGGGCATTTTGCGGGGCCGGACGAGGCGCGCCTCGCTGCCCTGCGCGAAGTCATGGCCGATCCGTCGCTCGACGCCCTGTGGTTCGCGCGCGGCGGCTATGGCTCCAACCGCATCGCCGAAGCGGCGCTCGCCGATCTGCCGGAAGCGGCGCGGGGCAAGCTCTACATGGGCTACAGCGACGCGGGCTTCCTGATGGCCGGCCTGCACAAGGCCGGGATCGACGTTGCCTGGGGTCCGATGCCCCAGGACGTGCTTCGAGACGGCGGCGACACCGCGGTGCATCGCGCGCTCAACTGGATCGTGCTGCGCGACCGCTCCGCGATCGAGGCGCACGTCGAGGCGCCGGCCATGGCCTTTAACCTGACGGTGCTCTCGAACCTCCTC
>DASUXP010000178.1:0-11364 GCA_036377835.1 Sphingomicrobium sp.
CGCAACAGCCCGCCCCAGCGGCCGAGCGCGTGCGAGCCATAGTCCTGGATGTTGAGGTCGACATAAGCCGGCGTGTGCAACACCGTCACGTCGCCGATGACCTCGCCCGGCGCGGTCCCGGCAGGGCGCAGAGTGAGGCGAACATTGTATCCCGGGATGTCGCTCGCCAGCAGCAGGTAGCGCTCGGCCTCATAGCGGTTGAACACCGGCTCTTCGGTCAGGCGCTGGAGATAGCCGGCGATGGTCCGCTCGGCGCCGCTCGCATTGCCGCGCACGCGCACCTGGACCAGCTTCGCCATCAGCACGCGGAAGCGGACGGTCCCGTTGGCGATGCTTTGCTCGGGCACTTCGACCGAGGCGATGTATCCGGCACGGCGCAGCGCCGTCGCCGCGCGGTCCCGGATCTCGCAGATCACCGAGACCGGCTGTTCGCTGCCGACGAACGGTGCGTAGGCTTCGCGCAATTCGTCGGCGCCGACCTGCTGCAATCCCTCGAACTGGACGTCACGAAGCGTGAAGCGGATCGCCGAATATTCAGGATTGGCGAGGAAGCATGGCGCTCGCTCGACTCCGCCTTCAACCTGGAGCCGAGTGGGCGGCGGCTGCACCGGTCGCGGCTCTGGACGGGTCACTTCCTCGCGCGTCGGGGGCGCCGGCGGAGCCGTCTGCGCATAAGCGGAATCCCAGGGCACGATCGCTGCCGCGAATGTCAGGAGCCCCCACGCCGAAACTCTGCGGCGGCCGCACGCGCCGCCCTCGCCCGCCAAACGCAGCACCCGGCCCCCTTTCCACCGTTGCCGCCGAGTCGGCGGCTGGCTGCAAACGATTAATAGAGCAGGTTAACTGAATTCCGACAAGCGGTTGCGGGCAGCACCTCGTGCGCAACGAAAAAGCGCCGGCGAAACGCCGGCGCTTCCTCATTCATTAGCCGACGAACTATCGGCGGTTGATGTCAACGTCGCGCACATAGCCGCGATAGTCGACGTCGCACTTGAACGACAGGTCCGGGTAACCGTAGCCGTAACCGTAAGCCGAGCGGCCGCTGCTCGCGAGACCGCGCACGCGCACGTAACTGCGGTTGGGCGTGACCCGGGTGACACTCAGCACGCGTCCGGTCGTCCCATATGCGCCAACCAGTGAGCCGAGCACGCCGGCAAGGCCGTTGCGGGTGTAGAGCCGGTTCTGCACCGCGGCGGTGCACTGCGACGCGGCGGCCGAGGTGTTCGCACCATATCCGTACTGCTGCCCGTAAGCGTAGCCGTAGGGGTTGGAATAGCCGTAGGGGTAATATTGCGACGCGGCGGGAGTCGCAGCTGCGAGCGCCGCCAGGCCTGCACCTCCGATCAGGAATTTCATCAGCATCATGGCTTCCGTCTCCTTTCAAGTGATTGGAGCCTTCGCGTGCTAAAACGCCCGGATCGCCACCCGTGGCGCTGCGCTCGTCGCCGCTCCGGACCGGACTGTCGCCGCAGGATGAATTGCCAATTAATGGTTCGTTGTAGTTTGCGCGCCGTCACCAAACTGGAACATTCATGCGAGTTGCGCCGCGATCTTCTGCATCTAAGCTGCTGTAGCGTCAGCATTTCACCTCGGGCGGCCAGGCGATGCATGTTATTCATGCGGATTGGAGCAGGGGGAGATCGATCAATGGACCAGGCAACCGGCAGCTGGCGCACCGCCGCCATCGGCTTCGGCCTCACGATCATCGTTGTCGGCACAGCGCTCGCCGTCGCCTTTTCATAGAGGCGCCTGGCGCAGCAATTAGGCGAAGGTGCCCCTGCACCTTCGCCCGTTTGCGCTACCCGAGGATTCGTGGGCGGTCCTCAACCGCGTCCGGCGCGCAAGGGGATCAGCCCGCCGGTGGCCGACCGTGTCATCTTTGGACAGGCAGTCGCAATCGACCGCATCGAGGCTGTTCCAGCATGGCACGGCCGGGCCGATGCTCCCTCGCCACAGCCGGCGACAAAGAGCGGATCGGCGGCGCAACGACAGGAACATCGTTAACCTATGTGAATTTCCCTACTCGTGAGCGACGACCGGTCGGAGCTGATCGCGAACATGCGCGCCCGCGCGGCCCAATGCCGGCGCCTCGCGGGGGCTTTGACGGAGCGGCGCGCCGCCAAGGTGCTCATCGCCATGGCCGAGGAGGTCGAAGCCGACATCGCGCGGCTCGAAGGCGAACGGCCCTCCATTCCTCCGGCGGCGCCCCCTGAGACGCAGCTCTAGCCTGGCAACAGCCGTTGGAACTCTCCGGTTGAGGCCGTTGTTCATTCCGCCGGAGAGGAGACCCGACATGTATATTGGAGCCAGCCTTGGCGGAATCGTCCTCCTGCTGCTCATCCTGTGGGCATTGGGAGTCATCTGACAGCAACTGAAAGCGCCTGACTTCGGGCGACGCGATGAGGAGAGCGGGTCCGGGCCTTATGGCTCAGACCCGCTCGCCGCGATTCAACCGGTCGAGCAAGTCCTGGCGAATCTGCCGGCCGCCGAGGTGCGCGTGGACGTTCACATAGCCCTCGCGCAGCAGCTTCTTCTTGATCTCCTCGATCGAGCGGCTCTCGAGCGCCAGTTCATAGGCGCGTTCGATGATGTTCATTCCATTCATCGCCGTCCCCCATGCAACAAGAACGGGTGCGCAACAATAACATCGCACAAGCCGGCTCGGATTCGAGTGAGATCGCGGATGTCGCCGAAAAGCGGCCCGGCGCCTGTGGAGGGCAATCGCCGGACCGCCTCACAAGCATCCTCGGGGGGAGGGGGATGCGTCAGCGCAAACCCGCGCCGCCGCGTCAGGTTCCGTTAGGCGCCGGCGAGGAACTCAGTCGGGGGAAATCGGGCGGTCGACGTCGACATCGATGTGCCCGTGGCCATGATGCTTGTCGAGCAGGATCCAGATGTCGAGCGCGATCACGCCGAGGAAGACTGCCACCGCGGCGAGCGGGGGGTGAAACCCGTCCTGGTCGCCATAACCTTCGCCGGCCGGTTGCACGGCAGCTGCAGCCGCAGCGCCGCCGAGCGCGGTCGCTCCGGCGGGGTTGAGCATGCTGAGCGTGCGCCACGGCTTACTCGCCGGCGCCGTTGGTGCGCCGGCGGCACTCGCACCGGTCGAGCTGATCAGCAATGCCGCCGCGGCGGCAGAGGCGAAGCCTTTGAACGGGATACGCATGGACGACTCCTCCGGATCGGTGGAGTCTACGCGTCGCGCCAGCGACAAGCATTCCGCCCTGTCGTAGTGGAAGCGCAACTCGACGTTACCGGCTCGATCTACGGCTGTTGCGCGACCGCTCCGGAAGCGGCCGGGTCAAAACGCTTCGGCGGGAAGCTCCATCAGAGTCTCGGCACCCGCCTCGATCTTGCGGCGCAGGCCGGTCGACAACGGCAGCTCGCGCGTCGCATAGAAGCGCGCGGTGGTGAGCTTGGCCTCGTGGAACGCCTTGTCCTCAGCGCCGTCGGCGAGCGCCCGCGACGAGGCCGCCGCCATCTTGAGCCACATCCAGCCGAGGCTGACGAGGCCCATCAGGTCCATATAGGCATAGGCCCCGGCCCCGGCATTGTCCGGGTCGGCCATTCCGTTCCTAGCGAGCCACATGGTCGCCGCCTGGAGGTCGCCAAGCGCCGGTTCGAGCGCCGCGGCCACTCCGGCGGGGTCGCCAGCCTGCTTCGCCGCGGCGATCTCGCCACCGACGAGCTCGAGGAAGGCGCGGATCGCGCGGCCGCCGTCCCGGGGCAGCTTGCGGCCCACCAGGTCCATCGCCTGAATGCCGTTGGTGCCCTCGTAAATCTGGGTGATGCGGGCGTCGCGGACGAACTGCTCGATGCCATGCTCGCGGATATAGCCGTGACCGCCATAGACCTGCTGCGCCTGGACGGCGGCGGCAAAGCCCTTGTCGGTGAGATAACCCTTGATGACGGGCGTGATGAGACCGAGCAGGTCGTCGGCCTGCTGGCGCTCCTGCTCGTCGGGCGAGCGGCGCAGCAGGTCAACCTGCAGCGCGCCCCACAACGCGAGCGCTCGGCCCGCCTCGTTCCAGGCCTTCATCTCCATCAGCATGCGGCGGACGTCCGGATGGACGAGGAGGATGTCGGCCTTGGCGCCTTCCTCATGCTCCTCGGGCTTCAGCGCCCGACCCTGCCGCCGCTCTTTCGCGTAGGCCGCGGCATTCTGGTAGGCGACCTCGCCCTGGGCGAGGCCCTGGACGCCGACTCCGAGGCGCGCGGCATTCATCATGATGAACATCGCTGCGAGTCCCTTCTCCGGCTCGCCGACCAGCCAGCCCTTCGCGCCGTCATAGTTCATCACGCAGGTCGCATTGCCGTGGATGCCCATCTTCTTCTCGAGCGCACCGCAGGAGAGACTGTTGCGTTCGCCGAGGCTGCCATCGGGGTTCACCAGATATTTGGGCACGACGAACAGCGAGATGCCCTTGACGTTATCCGGTGCGCCGGTCCGCTTGGCGAGGACGAGGTGGATGATGTTCTCGCTGAGGTCGTGCTCGCCGGACGAGATGAAGATCTTGGTGCCGGTGATTGAATAGCTGCCGTCGTCGTTCGGCTCGGCGCGCGTCTTGAGCAGCCCGAGGTCGGTCCCGCAATGCGGCTCGGTGAGGTTCATCGTGCCCGTCCAGCGGCCGGTCACCATGGTCGGTACGTAGGTCTGCTTGATCTCGTCGCTGCCCTTGATGAGGATCGACGCGATCGCCCCGGCGGTCAGCCCCTGGTACATCTCGAAGCTGTGGTTGGCCGAAAGGATGTATTCGGTAACGGCGGTGCCGACGACCTGCGGCAGCCCCTGCCCGCCAAATTCCTCGGGCGCGGTCAGGGTCGGCCAGCCGGCCTCGCAGAACTGCTCATAGGCCTGCCTGAAACCCGGCGGAGTCTTCACCGATCCGTCGTCGAGACGCTTGCACCCTTCTTCGTCGCCGACCCGGTTCAGAGGCGCGAGCACCTCCGCGGCGAAGCGGCCAGCTTCCTCGAGGATCGCTTCGACCAGGTCCGGCGTCGCGTTGGCGAAGCCCGGAAGGTTGGAATAGCGGCCGATGTCGAGGACGTTTTCGAGGACGAAGCGCGTTTCCTTCACCGGCGCTGAGTAGATGGGCATGCTGCTGACCTCCGTGTCAGTATCGTCCTATTGTGCAACCGACCGACCGTCCAGCGGGTGTTCAGGTCGGCTGGCCGACAGTAAGGCACGGCCGAAAGGATCGCCGATGAACGTCGCCCGCCTCCTCATTCCGCTCGCACTGATCGTCTCCGCTCCCGCCGCGGCGGGGCCGCGCACCGAGACCGCGGTGCTCGCCGGCGGCTGCTTCTGGGGCATGGAGGCGGTGTTCGAGCATGTGAAAGGCGTGAAGGACGTGGTCTCCGGTTATGCCGGCGGCTCGGCCAGGGACGCGCATTACGAAGCCGCCGACTCCGGCCATGCCGAGGCGGTGCGCATCACCTACGATCCATCGCAGGTCAGCTATGCGCGGCTGCTGCAGGTGTTCTTCGCGGTGGCCCACGATCCGACCGAAGTGAACCGGCAGGGGCCCGACGTCGGCCCGAGCTACCGAAGCGCGATCTTCCCGCAGAACGCCGGCCAGGCGCAGCAGGCGCGGGCGTTCATCGCCAGGCTCAGTGCCGCCCACGTGTTCGCGAAGCCGATCGCGACGAAGATCGAGAGCGGCGGCTTCTATCCCGCCGAGGCCTATCACCAGGACTTCGCACGGAAGCACCCCTTCCATCCCTATATCGTCGTGAACGACCGACCCAAGGTGACTGCGCTCAAGGCCAAATATCCCAATCTTTTCAAAGCCTAGATCGAGAAGATTTCACGCGCCGTTCAGGGCGGGGGCGACAAAGGGCGGCCGCGCACCTATATGACGGGCGCGAGAGACGCGGGGACCTTCGGGGCGGGGCCGAGGACATGCTGACCACCAATCCGTTCGACGACGACAAGCTCAAGGAAGAGTGCGGCATCTTCGGCATCTGGGGTGCCGACAATGCGGCGAGCTTCGTCGCCTTGGGGCTGCACGCGCTGCAGCACCGCGGCCAGGAAGCCGCGGGCATCGTCACCTACGACGGCAAGCATTTCCACGCGCACAAGGCGATGGGCCATGTCGCGGGCAATTTCGACCGCGACGACGTCATCCGCCGGCTTTCCGGCCGGGCGGGCATCGGCCACGTGCGCTATTCCACGACTGGCGAGTCCGGGTTGCGCAACATCCAGCCCCTGTTCGCCGAGCTCGCCGAGGGCGGCTTCGCCGTCGCTCACAACGGCAATCTCTCCAATGCGCTGAAGCTGCGCCGAACGCTCAATCGCCGCGGCTCGATCTTCCAGTCGACCAGCGACACCGAGGTGATCATCCACCTCGTGGCGACGTCGCACTTCACCAACACGCTGGACCGGCTGACCGACGCTCTGAAGCAAGTCGAAGGCGCCTATTCGCTGCTCGTCCTGACTCCGGAGGGGCTGATCGCCTGCCGCGACCCGCTCGGCATCCGTCCGCTGGTCATGGGCAAGCTCGGCGAGGCGACGATCTTCGCCTCGGAAACCGTGGCGCTCGACGTGATCGGCGCGACCTTCATCCGCGACGTCGATCCCGGCGAGCTGGTGCTGGTCAACGACGGCGGCATCCGCTCCTTCCGCCCGTTCGCCAAGGCCGAGCCGCGGCCGTGCATTTTCGAGCATGTCTATTTCTCGCGGCCCGATTCCATCGCCGAGGGGCAATCGGTCTATGAAGTGCGTAAGGCGATCGGCGCGGAGCTGTCGCGCGAGGCGCCGGTCGAGGCGGACTATGTGGTCCCCGTTCCCGACAGCGGAGTTCCCGCCGCGCTCGGCTTCAGCCAGGAGTCCGGAATTCCGTTCGAGCTTGGGATCATCCGCTCGCACTATGTCGGGCGGACGTTCATCCAGCCGAGCCAGGAGGTCCGACACCTCGGCGTCAAGCTCAAGCACAATGCCAATTCGGCGCTGGTCGACGGCAAGAGCATCGTGCTGGTCGACGATTCGATCGTGCGCGGCACGACCAGCGTGAAGCTGGTGCAGATGATGCGCGATGCCGGCGCTCGCGAGGTGCACATGCGCGTCGCCTCGCCGCCGACCAAGCACAGCTGCTTCTACGGCGTCGACACGCCGGAGCGGGCGAAGCTGCTCGCGGCGCAGATGAGCGTCGAGCAGATGCGGGATTATATTAACGCCGACAGCCTCGCCTTCATCTCGATCGAAGGTCTGTACCGGGCGCTCGGCGAAGAGCGGAACGCCACGGCGCCGCAACGCTGCGACGCCTGCTTCACCGGGGTGTATCCGACCACCCTCACGGATTTCACCGAGAAGGAAGGCCCGGCCTCGCTTTCGCTGGTGGCCAGCCGCTAAAGGCGGCTGCATGAGTGATTCGAAGCCATTCGAGGGCAAGCTCGCGCTCGTCACCGGCGCCAGCCGCGGAATCGGCGCCGCGACCGCCGAGGCGCTCGCCGCCGGCGCAGCCCATGTCGTGCTCGTCGCCCGTACCGCGAGCGCGCTCGAGGAAGTCGAGGAGCGCATCCACGAGGCCGGAGGATCGGCGACGATCGCCCCGCTCGACCTCACCGACGGAGAGTCGATCGGCAAGCTCGCCGCAGCGGTCGCCGAGCGCTGGGGCAAGCTGGACATGTTGATCCTCAACGCGGCGATGCTGGGCTCGCTGACGCCCGTGCAGGACATCGATCCGAAGGAGTATTCTCGCCTCCTCAGCCTCAACCTGCTCGCCAATCAGGCGCTGATCGCTGCCTTCGACCCGCTGCTGCGCAAGGCCGAGCGGGCGGACGTCGTCGCCCTCACCTCCTCGGTCGGGGCCGAGCCGCGCGCCTTCTGGGGCGCCTACGGCTCATCGAAGGCGGCGCTCGAAACGCTGCTCGGCGCCTATGCCGACGAGACCGCCTTCACCGGCCGCATCCGGGTCCACATCGTCGATCCCGGCGCGACCCGCACCCGGATGCGCGCGCTCGCTTTCCCCGGCGAGGAGCCGGACCAGGTCAAGCCGCCCGAGGTCGTCGCGCGCGCCCTCGTCGAACGGCTGGCGGCCGACGTGGCCACCGGCGAAAAGGTGCGGGTCGAGGCCTAGGCCTTCGTCATCGTTACCTGCGCGACGTCGATCGCGCCGCCGCGAAAGCCGCCCTCGCAATACATCAGATAGTACCGCCAGAGGTCGTGAAACGCCTCGCCGAAGCCGGTGAGCGCACCCCGCAGCACGGCATCGTCGTAGCGCTGGCGCCAGCGCTTCAGGGTCTCGGCATAATCGAGGCGAAAGCCCTCGCGCTCCTCCCAGGACAGGCCGCGCGCGCGCGCCAGCGCTTCGAAGCCGGGCTCGTCGAGCAGCATCCCGCCGGGGAAGATGTAGGTCTGGATAAAGTCGACGCCGCGGGCGTAGCCATCGAAAATGCGGTGGTCGATGCTGATGAACTGCAGCGCCGCCCTGCCCCCCGTCCCGAGGTTGCGGGCGATGCAGTCGAGGTAGGCGGGCCACCAGCGCTGCCCCACCGCCTCGACCATTTCCACCGAGGCGACGGCGTCGAACTGCTCGGCGGTCTCGCGATAGTCCTGCAGCCGGATTTCAATTTTGTCGGACAGCCCGGCGACGGCGATATTGGCTTCCGCCCAGGCTTTCTGCTCCTTCGACAGGGTCAGGCCCACGACGGACGCGCCGCGCTTGGCCGCTTCGATCGCCAACGTCCCCCAGCCGCAGCCGATCTCGAGCAGGCGCTGCCCCGGCCCGAGGTTCACCCGGTCCAGCAATGTCCGGATCTTGTTGAGCTGTGCGTCCTCCAGCTTGTCGTCAGGCGATGCGAAGCGGGCCGACGAATAGGTCATCGTGCGGTCAAGCCAGGCGGAGTAGAAATCGTTGCCGAGGTCATAGTGGGCGGCGATGTTCTTGCGCGCCTTGCGCGGCGCATTGTCGCGCAGCCGATGGGCGAGCGCGTTGACCCAGCGGAACGGGCCCTTGGCGCGGCCGACGTCGCCGAGCTGGACGGCATTGGCGGAGAAGAGCTCGAAAATCGCGACCGGGTCCGGGCTCGACCATTCGCCCAGCGTCCACGCCTTGTACCAGCCGACCGAGCCCGATGTCGCCAGGCGGATCAGCGCCATCCAGCTGCCGAGCTCGACCACCGCCGACACGCCGGGCCGGCGGAAGCCGAGGCGGCGGCGCTCTCCGCCCGGCAGCGTGAGGTCGAGGCCGCCACTGCCGAGGCGCCGGTCGATCTCGTCGAGCATCTTCGTGACCGCCGGCGCGGCAAGGCGGGCGAGCGTCCCCCCGCCGGTCGCGAAGCGACGGTCCGCGCGAACCAGATGTTCCCCGCGCGTGCTCATGCCGGCGGAGTTATGAACTCGGCCGCCGCTTGTCGAGCGGGATGAGGAAATTGGAACTGGCGGCCCGCCCGGCCTCGAAGAAGCGTTGGTCGGTGAGATAGGCGCGGCCGTCCTCGATATGGACCATCGGCATGCGCGACCAGAAGAGGAAGCCGCGAACGCGCTTGTCGTGCTTCGCGGCCGCGGCGAGCCGCCGGTCGCCAAGGTTGAGCGGCGTGATGCGCGGATCTAGCCAGGCGCTGTTGAGGCCGTCGAGGACATTGTAGGTGCCCGTCCCGCCCACCGCATCGCCGCGCCAGATCATCTTGCGCTTCCAGAAAGCGAGCGGGACCTCGCCGGCGACGATCATCCGCGGCGGCGCGACCCGCTCGACCAGCGGCCGCGTCAGCGCCACCGCCCGCAGCGAAATGGCGGCATTGAGCGCGACATAGCCGAGCACCGCGCCGAACGCCCACAGCGCCGGCCGAGTCCAGATGCGGCCCAGCCGCTCGGCGCGCCACGACATTTCCAGCCCGAGGATCAGCATCAGCCAGATCCACGGATCGATGATGAAGAGCGTGTCGCCGTAGAACCAACGGTGGGAAAAAGGTTCGGCGATGCGGGTGCCGTAGGTGTTGAGGAAATCGAGCGCCGGATGGCTGAGCGTGCCGATGAAGCAAGCGAGAAGCAGCCCGCGAAGCTGTACCGGCCCCTTCTTGCTTGGCTTGAACCTTTGCCAGATGAGAACGATTGCCGCGGCCAAGAAGGGCATGATGAACCAGCCGCCAATGCCGTGGGTGAAGCCTCGGTGGGCGGCGATGGGCTCGGCCCCGAACAAAGGTGCGACGAAGCTGTCGATGTCGGGCAGGTTGGCCGAGACGATCAGCGCCGGCATGGCGTAAGGCGTCAGCCGCTTGGCGCCGGCGCGGCCGAGCAGCGCTCCGACGAGCGAGTGGGTGAGATTGTCTATCGCCCACCTCCGTCATTGCGAGCGTAGCGAAGCAATCCAGCGTCGCTCTGGATTGCCGCGTCGCCTTCGGCTCCTCGCAATGACGGCAACGCGTTCCTCACTAAAGCTTGTGCGGCTCCTTTTCGACGAGCCAGGTCTGGCCCTTGGCGACCAGCTTCTGGAGGTCGGGGGCCTTGCCCGCGGCAGCCTCGCGATTCTGCTCGATCACCTCGGCCTCGAAGGTCGGGCGCGGATCCTCGTAAATCACCCCGAGCGCCACCGGGAAGCCTTCGTGCGGAAGCTCGATGAGCATCGCCGCTATGCCCTTGTTCTTCGGGTCGTGGGTCAGGACCGCGGGATCGTCGCCGTCGACCACCTTGAGCGTCAGCCGCTCGGTATCGAGCGCGAGGCCCTTGGCGCCAGCGTCGAACAGCATCTTCTCGCCCGGCTGAAGCCAAAGCTGCTTCTGCTGCGCCGCCTGCTTCTCGGTGAAGGAGGCGAACACCTCGTCATTGTAGACGATGCAATTCTGGTAGATTTCGACGAAGCTTGCGCCCTTGTGGGCGTGGGCGGCCTTGAGCACGTCGGGCAAATTCTTGTGAACGTCGATGCCTCGCGCGATGAAGCGCGCGCCCGAGCCGAGGGCGAAGGCGCAGGGCGTCACCGGCCGGTCAACCGAGCCGAACGGGGTAGAAGGGCTGCGCGTGCCGACCCGGCTGGTCGGCGAATATTGGCCCTTGGTGAGGCCATAGATCTCGTTGTTGAACAGGAGGATCTGGCAATCGAGGTTGCGGCGCAACACGTGCATCGTGTGGTTGCCGCCGATCGACAGCGCATCGCCGTCGCCGGTGATGATCCACACGTCGAGCTCGGGGTTGGCGAGCTTGACCCCCGTGGCGAAGGCCGGGGCGCGGCCGTGGATCGTGTGGAAGCCGTAGCTCGCCATGTAATAAGGAAAGCGGCTCGAGCAGCCGATGCCGCTGATGAACACCGTCTTCTCGCGCGCAACGCCGAGGTCGGGCATGGTGCGCTGCACCGCCTTCAGCACCGCATAATCGCCGCAGCCGGGGCACCAGCGGACCTCCTGGTCGCTGGCCCAGTCCTTGGCGGTGGT
>DASUXP010000179.1:0-3886 GCA_036377835.1 Sphingomicrobium sp.
AAGGTCGACGCGCTCGCCGCCGCGCACATCCTGCAAGGCGCGATCGACGCGCTGGCCAATGTCTCCCCTCCCCTTGATGGGGAGGGGCCGGGGGTGGGGTGATCTTGGACATAGAGCTCGACGTCCGCCCTCACCCCCACCCCACCCTCCCCCATCGAGGGGGAGGGCTATAGGAAGGCGCTCGTGGACCTGATCTCCATCGATTCGCTGAACGATGCCCAGCTCGCCGACCTGATCGAGCGCGCGCGCTACTGGTTCAACGAGAACCGGCAAGGCGACCGCCATCCCAATCTCGCGGGCAAGCTGGTCTTCAACCTCTTCTACGAGAATTCGACGCGGACCCTCATGTCCTTCGCCACCGCCGCGCACCGGCTCGGGGCGTCGGTCGTCACCCTCCCGGTCGAGCAATCCTCGGTGAAGAAGGGCGAGACGCTCGAGGACACCGCGCGCACGCTGAACGCCATGCGCCCCGACGCGCTGGTTATTCGCCACGGAGAGAACGGCGCGGCGGCGGCGGTCGCGCTCGTCATGGAGGCCCCGGTGATCAACGCCGGCGACGGCACCAACGAGCACCCGACCCAGGCTTTGCTCGACGCCGCCACGATCCGCCAGCAGCTGGGGCGGATCGAGGGGCTGGAGGTCGCGATCTGCGGCGACATCCGCCACAGCCGGGTCGCGCGGTCGAATGCGATGCTCCTGCCCCGCCTCGGCGCCGAGGTCCGCCTCGCCGGCCCGCCCGAGCTGATGCCCGACGGGGTTCCACCGCTTTCGGTCGACGAAGCCATCGCCGGCGCCGACGTGGTGATGATGCTGCGGGTCCAGCGCGAGCGGCTGGAGGAAGATATGAACGACGCGCCCGGCGAATATCTGCGCAGTTACGGATTGACCGCGGAGCGCCTGGCCCGCGCCGCGCCCGATGCGGTGGTGATGCACCCCGGCCCGATGAACCGCGGGGTCGAGATCGACAGCTCCGTCGCCGACGACGCTCAGCGCTCGCTGATCGCGCTCCAGGTCGAAATGGGCGTGGCCATGCGCATGGCCTGCCTGGAATCCTTGATGCTTCGAGACGGCACTTCGGCGTAGCTCAGTGCCTCCTCAGCACGAACGGACGTGTAAACCGTTCGTCCTGAGGAGCCGGTGAGCCTGTCGAACCGGCGTCTCGAAGGACTAGCGCGAGGCGATCTGCACCGGCGTGTCGCCGGCGACGTTGCGCACGAAGCAGCTTCCGCCGGCGCGCTTCAGCGAGGCGCACAGGTTCTGCGCCTCGGCGACGCTTGAGAAGCCCTTCACCGACAGGCGATAGACCGTGCCCTTGGCGCTGGCGAAGCGGGCGCTCATCGGGGTGTAGCCCTTCAGCGCACCATATTTGTTGGCCACCTTCGTCCACGCGGCGGCGACCCGCTCGGGATTGCCGTAGGCGCCGAGCTGGACGACCGCATTGGCATGGCCGTCGCGGCGCAGGATGGCGTTGCGCAGCGGCAGGCGCTCGGCGGGCGACGAGGCATGACGGACGACGCTCGCCTTGCGCGGCGGCGGCGGAGCCGGCGGAACCGCGGCGAATGCCGGCGTGTCGGTGATCGCCGGCGCATTGAACGCGACCGGCGGCGGCGGCGGTGCGGCATCGACCGCGGCCGAGGGCGTCGGCACGGAGGCCGGCGCGAAAGTCTCGACCGGCGGCGCGGCCTCGGCAACCTGCGCCGGAGCGGCAGCAACGGGAGCCGGTGCCGGGGTAGCCTGGGCAAGGCGGCCATCGGACCCGCGGAGCGCCAGCCGCGTCGGCTGGCCCGGATCGCTCGCCGCCGGGGAGACTCCGATCAGCGCCGCGACCTGGTCCGACGCGTGCACCGGCTTGGAGAGCTTCATCCACTGCTGGATCCGCGCGTCGAGCTGGTCGGCGGGGACGTCCTGGGCGGCGACGATCTTGGCGTTGGTCCAGTCTCCGGCGAAGGCGTAGGCCAGCGCCAGGTTCTGACGGACCCGGGCATCCGCGCCCTGCTCGCGGGCGGCCGTCTGGAGCACCGCGAGCGCATCCGGCGTGCGGCCGGCAAGCGCCAGCGCGAGCCCGTAATCGGCCGGCTCGAGCACATTGCGCGCCGCGTCGAGGTAGGCCACCGCCTCGCCGCTCTTGCCCTGCGCGATCTGAGCCAGCGCCAGCTTCAGCACCACGTGCGGCTGGTTGGAGAAGAGCGACAGCGAATCCTTGTAGGCCGCCTCGGCCGAAGCGAACCGGCCGGCGGCGAAATAAGCGTTGCCGAGCAGCGCCCGCATGGTGAAGTCGTCCGCCTTCGCCTGGACCGCCTGCTCGGCGTATGTGATGGCGGTCGCCGGGTCGTTGGCATTGAGCGCCATCAGCGCCTTGGTCGCAAGCCCGACTTCCGCGCTCGCCTTGCCGCCGATTGACAGGGTCGCGGTGCGGCCGTGCGGCGCCGCGCAGCCCGAGATCGCGGTGGCCAGCGCCACCAGGGAAATTGCGGAGCCGAAGCGGAAAGGCGTGGTCATTGCGTTTATCCCTTGCGTTTGGCCTTCTCGGCCATGGCTTCGAGGTCGGACATCTTGCCGAGGAGCTGGTCGAGCGCGTCCGTCACCAGCTGCTGCGCCGAGCGGCCATTGACCGCGCAGGCGAGCCGCAGCTTCAAATGCCGGTCCGGGTCGAGGCGCAGCGTGAACGCGGCCTTGCCCTTGCTGCCCGGAGCCGCACGCGGCGTGCGCGGGCGCCGCGGAACCGGCACCGGGTCGAAAGTCGGAAGGACCGCGACCGGGGCCGGATCGGAGTCCATCGGCTCGGCGGTCTCGTCAAACTCTTCCTCGTCGACTCCGAGGCGGTCGGCGATCTCCGACTGCTGGCTGTGCACCGGCGACTGGACCGGCGTCAGGCCGGTCGGGTGGACCGGCGCCTGATCGTCGAGGTCCTCGCCGAAGGCATCGTGGGTCTCGTCGCGCGGAGCGGTCGCCGGCTTGGGCGGCTCGAAGCCCATGTCGTTCCAGCCGAGGTCCTCGAGGCCGGCGCCGGCCTGGCCGAAGCCCTGCGGCCGCATGGCCGGGCGCGCGGCGCCCTTGCGAGCGAGGAGACCGGAAGAGAGGGAGGCGAAAGGCTTGGGTTCAGCGGACACCTGGCTCACCCCTTACTGGCCGACCACCCGGCGGCCGAAGCCGCCGACCGGACGGGGACTGGCGGGAGCGCCGATGCCGGGCGCCTGCCCCGGCGCGGCAAAGACGGTCCGGCGGAAATTCTTCTCGAGCCGGTCGGAAATATATTCCCACAGCTCGGTCACTTCCCTGGCCGAACGGCCGTCGGGGTCGATTTCCATCACGGTGCGTCCGTCGATCATCGAGGCGGCGAAATCGGTGCGATGGTGGATCGTGACCGGGGCGACAGTGCCGTGCTGCGACAGGGCGACCGCGGCTTCATAGGTAATCTTGGCCTTGGGAGTCGCCGCGTTGACGACGAAGATCAGGGGCTTCCCGGCCCGGTCGCAAAGGTCGACGGTGGCGCCGACGGCGCGAAGGTCGTGGGGGCTCGGGCGAGTCGGGATGACGATCAGCTCGGCCACCGCGATGACGCTCTGGATGGCCATGGTGATCGCCGGAGGGGTGTCGATCACGGCGAGGCGAAAGCCCTGCTGGCGAAGCACTTCGAGGTCGGACGCGAGGCGCGCGACGGTGGTCTGGGCAAAGGCCGGCATTTCAGCCTCGCGCTCGTTCCACCAGTCGGCAAGGCTCCCTTGGGGGTCGATGTCGATAAGGCAGACGGGCCCTGCCCCCGCCAGCTGCGCCTGCACCGCAAGATGCCCGGACAGGGTCGTCTTTCCCGACCCGCCCTTTTGCGATGCCATAGCCAGAACGCGCATGCTTTTCCCCTCGCCCTGTGACGTCAGTTCAAGGCGGG
>DASUXP010000180.1:0-4458 GCA_036377835.1 Sphingomicrobium sp.
CGCCGAGCGGCCCGCGGATGGCGATGTGGATGGCGTCGTCGGCCGCGAACAGCGGCTTGGGCGCCTGCGCGGCCGCGGGGGCGGCAAGGACGAGTGCGAGAAAGGCAAGCAGTCGCAGCATCATGGTCCGCTCCTTTTCACCGTGTGCGGGATCACCTGATCGCCGAGGATCTCGAGATAGCTCAGCACTCCGCCGTAATAGCGCGAGATGCCGGTATCGATGCGAATGAGCTTGCCGTCGGCGCTGACGAGGATTCCGGCCGGCCGCGGCGTATGGGCGACGACGATCCGCTTCGCCCCGTAAGCGGAGAGCACCTTGTCGAGCTCGCCCGGCACGGGCGTCTGGATCCCGTGCCGAACCGCTTCCGCCTCATTGTCGCGAGTAACGAGCCCGCGGTACCAGAGCGGCCCCAGCGGATCGTTGAGGATCGACGTGTCGCTGTCGTCGGCGGTGCCCATCGCGGAGGCGGCGCGGCGGTTGATCTGGTCGAGCGACATCGCCGAATATTCGGCGCTGATCCCGCCATGGACGAACAGGGTGCCCCCGATCTTCACCACGGCGGGGTTGCTTCGCGCCCAGCGTCCTATTTCGCCCTCGGGCTTCCATGCCGCGCGCTGCTCGACCCAGCCGAGCGGAGTGTCCTTGATCCAGGCATCGTGGATGGCAGCCGCCGAGAGCGCCGGATTCCCCTTGCGGAACACGGCCTCGATCTGCGGCCGGAACGTTCCATAGGCCTGCTCCCGCCGCGCTGCCGAATCGCCGGTGGCAAAGGCCGCGAACTCTCCCGGAGTGGTGTAGCGAAGGTCGCCGAGCATGTTCATCGCCTCGTGGTTGCCAAGGATGGTGACCACCCTCCCCCCGGTGCGGGGCGCTTCCCTTTGCAGCTGCTGCAGGTGGCGAATGATCTTGAGCGAGTCCGGCCCACGGTCGGTGACGTCGCCGAGCTGCACGAGTACCGTGTCGCCGCCGCTCCAGCCGTTGCGGGCGTTGATCAGGCCCGCCGCGCGGGCGATGTCGAGCCAGGCGGAATAATCGCCATGAAGGTCGCCAACCGCGACGATTCGCTTCGGCTGCGGCTCGGCCGCGTAGGATCGGACTGCGGGGAGCAGCGCGAATGACAAGGCCATGAGGCCGATCAAGAAGCGCCGGATCATCGCCCCTCCCGAAGGGGACTGTCGCACCCGGCAGCCGGGCTGGCAATCACTTCCGTCGCCCGGATCGTCGAGCGGCGCCTTCGTGGAATTGCGGCGCGATTCTGTCGAAGCCGTAACCAACTGTCCGCTTGCAAGACATGGCGAACCGCTCAATGGCGCTCCAGTCCATCACTGGGGAGCACATGAAGCGCGCATGAGATCGAACTCGGCCTGGATTGTCGCGGCAGCGATGCTGCTCGCGGCCTGCGGGAGCAGCGAGAGCGAGCAAGGCGGGCGCGGCGGGCGCGGCCCGATGGGCCCCGCGACGGTCGGCTTTGTCGTGGTCCAGCAAGGCAGCGCGCCGATCCAGCAGGAGCTTCCCGGTCGCGTTTCCGCCTACCAGGTGTCCGAAGTTCGGCCGCAGGTCTCCGGGGTGATCCTCAAGCGGCTGTTCCGCGAGGGCTCGGTCGTGAAGCAGGGGCAGACGCTCTACCAGATCGATCCCAGCGTCTATCAGGCGCAGGCGGCGCAGGCGTCGGCCAACGTGCAGAGCGCGAGGGCCAGCGCGCAGGCCGCCCGCACCCGCGCCGCGCGCTACCGCCCGCTCGCGGAGATGGAAGCGGTGTCGAAGCAGGATTATACCGATGCCGTCGCCCAGGCCCGCCAGGCGGAGGCGGCGGTCGCGCAGAACAATGCCGCGCTGCGCTCGGCGCAGATCAACCTCCGCTTCACCCGAGTCCCCGCTCCCATCAGCGGCCGCATCGGCCTTTCCAACTTCACCGAGGGCGCGCTGGTCACCGCCAATCAGGCCGAGGCGCTGACCACAATCACCCGTCTCGATCCGGTCTATGTCGACATTCAGCAGTCGGCGGCCGACCTGCTCGCGCTGCGCCAGGCACTTGCCGGTGGCGGAGCGACCCCGACCACGGCGCAGGTGCGCCTCAAGCTCCCCGACGGCTCCGACTACGGATTCACCGGCACCGTCGAGTTCAGCCAGGTGCTGGTCGACCAGAACACCGGCACCGTGACCCTTCGCGCCCGCTTCGCCAACCCGCAGGCGATCCTCTTGCCCGGCATGTTCGTCACCGCGACCTTCGCCCAGGCGGTGGACACCTCCGCCTTCCTCGTCCCGCAGGCGGCGGTCTCGCGCGATCCCAAGGGCAATGCGACACTGTGGGTGGTCGGCCCCGGCAACCGCGCGGTGCAGCGCGTGATCGTCGCCGACCGAACGCAAGGTCCGTATTGGGTCGTGACGCAGGGCCTTGCCCCCGGCGAGAAGGTGATCACCCAGGGTACCGCCAACCTTCGCGACGGCGCCCAGGTCAAGCCCGTGCCGGCCAGTTCACCGCAGCGTGTGAAGGCGCCGCCGCCGGGCGCGATGAAGGCAGCGGGTCAGGCCGGGGGCCGCGGCTAAGGCATGTCGCGTATTTTCATCGATCGCCCGATCTTTGCCTGGGTGATCGCGATCATCATCATGCTGATGGGGATCGGTGCCATCACCGCGCTTCCCGTCGCCCAATATCCCGACGTCGCGCCGACCCAGGTCAACATCCGCGCCAGCTATCCGGGCGCGTCGGCGGCGACGCTCGAAAGCAGCGTCACCCAGGTACTCGAGCAGCAGCTGACCGGGATCGACGGGCTGCTCTACTTCCAGTCCTCGTCCACCGCGCGCGGCCAGGTGTCCATCAGCGTCATCCTCGAGAAGGGCATCGATCCCGACATCGCCCAGGTCCAGGTGCAGAACGCGATCCAGACCGCCGTCTCGCGCCTGCCCCAGCAGGTGCAGCAGCAGGGCGTCCGGGTCACCAAGTCCTCGCCGGACCTGCTGCTGATCGTTGGCATCTACGACGAGACCGACCGAAGCACGAACTTCGACGTGTCCGACTGGCTCACCACCAACATGCAGGACGAGCTGTCGCGAATCCCCGGGGTCGGCGACGTCAACGTCTTCGGCGCCTCCTATGCGATGCGCATCTGGCTCGACCCGCACAAGCTGGCGAGCTTCAACCTGATGCCGAGCGACGTGGTCACGGCGATCCAGAACCAGAATACCGAGGTCGCCGCGGGCGAGGTCGGCGGGATGCCGCAGCCCGAGGGGCAGATGCTCAACGCCACGGTGACCGCCCAGTCGCGGTTGCAGACGCCCGAGCAGTTCCGCAACATCATCGTCAAGGCCGACCCCAGCGGCGCCCGCGTGCTGCTTGGCGAGGTAGCGCGGGTGGAGCTCGGCGCCGACAATTATTCGGCGACGATCCGCGCCAACGGCCACCCGGGCGCAGGCATGGGCATCTCGCTCGAGCCGGGCGCCAACGCCCTGCGCACCGCCGAGCTGGTGAAAGCCAAGGTCGCTGAAATCGCGCCGCGCATGCCCGAAGGCTTCAAATATGCCTACGCCAACGACACCAGCGGCTTCATCAAGCTGTCGGTCACCGAGGTGGTGAAGACGCTGCTCGAGGCCGTCGTGCTCGTTGTTCTCGTCATCTTCGTCTTCCTGCAAAGCTGGCGCGCCACCCTGATCCCGTTCATCGCGGTCCCGGTGGTGCTGCTGGGCACCTTCGCGATCCTCTATGCGCTCGGTTTCTCGATCAACACGATGACCCTGTTCGGCCTGGTGCTGGCGACCGGGCTCCTCGTCGACGATGCCATCGTCGTCGTCGAGAACGTGGAGCGGCTGATGCACGAGAATCCGGGCATGACCCCGCGCGAGGCGACGATCGAATCGATGGGTCAGATCCAGATGGCGCTGATCGGAATCGCCATGGTGCTGTCGGCGGTGTTCCTGCCGATGGTTTTCTTCGGCGGATCGACCGGCGTCATCTACCGCCAGTTCTCCGCGACGATCGTCTCGGCAATGGTGCTGTCGATCTTCATCGCTTTGACCCTGAGCCCGGCCATCGCTGCCAATCTCCTGCGGCGCAAGCACGCGACGGTCGAGGAGACGTGGCTCGGCCGAAGCGCGCCGCCGGTTGCCCATGCGATCGAGATGGGCCGGGTGAAGTTCAACCGCGGCTTCGACCGGCTGGTCAATTGGTATGTCGGCACGGTAGGCCGGGTGGTCGACCGCAAGTGGCTGTTCCTCGGCATCTACGGCGGGGTCTGCGTGCTGCTGATGATCATGTTCGTGCGCCTGCCGACCGGCTTCCTTCCGACCGAGGACCAGGGCGCCGCCATGGTCCAGTTCCGCCTCCCCGCGGGCGCCACGATGACGCGGACGCGCGACGTCCAGCTCGCGGTCGAACGCTATTTCCTGCAGGGGCCCGAGAAGGACAACGTCAAGACCTATTTCACTGTCGCGGGCGGCGGCCAGGGCGCGGCGGGCCAGAA
>DASUXP010000181.1:0-23322 GCA_036377835.1 Sphingomicrobium sp.
GGCGGTCTTGTTGTGGGTGATGAGCACCCGCTGCGCCGGCATCTGGAACTCGCCGAAATAGGGGCGCAGGCGAAGGATGCTGGCAATCTTCACCGACGGCTGGGTGATCATCGCCACCTGCTTTTGCGACTTGCCGGCGACCGTCACGGCCTCGGGGATGCGATAGAGACGGACGTCGCCGAGGCGCTCCTCCTCCGCCTTCATCGCGAAATCGTCGCCTCCGCGTTCGGCCACTGGAGGTGGCGGCGGCGGCGGCGGCGGCGGAGCCGGGGCCCGCGCCGCGCGAGCGCCGGTGACTACGATATCATAACCCTGGTCGTCTTCAGGTATGTCGCTCGTCGTGTCCTGCGGCCAGCAACGGATGCGGATCGGCTCAGCCCGCCCCGGATCGACCCACACCCGGTCGCGGTTCAGCTTTCCGGCGACGGCCTGGGTCTCGGCATTTTCGAGGCCGGTCTGGTCGCCGTTGGCGAGAGTCAGCCAGGCGAAGAGCGAGATCCGGTCGGCGGCCGGCGACAGCTCCGCGATATAGTTCGACTGCCAGTCGAAATTGTTGGTGATGTAGGACAAGGTCACGTCGCGCTCGACCGCCTGCGGGCTGCGCACTCTCACCGACAGCGTCGGCTTGGCCGAGAGGCCGACCGGCACCTGCCGCGCGGTGAGCGTTTCGGAGAGACCGGTGCAGCGCAGCGCCTCGATCCCCGCCGCGGTCTGCACGACGACGCCGTCCGAAGTCGCGCGAACGATTGCGTCCTCATTCGTAACCCGGCCCGTCGCGCGGTCGGTGCGGCGAAGCAGCAGCCGCTCGCCGAGCGAGGCCTCGAGCAGCGATCCGGGCGAGAGCAGCCGGGCGTCGCGGTTCTTTTCGATCACCGCCTCGCCGAGCCCCGTGACGATCGCGCTCTGCGGGACGATTCCCGAGGTCACGCCCACGAAGCGCAGCTCGCTCTCTCCGGCGGGCAGCTGCACGCGCCGGGTTTCGCTCACCAGCGCATAGCCGCCGAGCCACTGCAGGTTCATCTGCTCGAGCCCGCGGTCGGGGTTGCGATAGACGGTGACCGCGACCCGGTCGGGGCCGGGCGATGTCACCACCGCCTGCGCCTGCAATTGGGCCGGCACCGCCAGTGCCGCGAGGAACGCGAACAGCCGCATCGATCAATAGGGCGTGTAGAAGTCCGCGGTAACGACGGTCTCGCCGTTCGGCGGCACCGCGACCCGCCAGCCGACCTCGCTCGCGCTGAGCTTCTCCGACGGCAGGCTCTCCTCGACCACGCGCGTGTCCCACGACAGCCCGCCCTGGCGAAGGTCGACGGCGACCGGCTTGGGGCTGGCGTTGGTCACCAGGTAGCGCATGCGCGTGCGCCAGAAAGTCGTCTTCTCCGGGCGTTCGACCTGCCCGGTGGTGACCGACCCGTCCGACCGCCAGATGCGGAACCGCTCGGCCTGGCGCCATTGCTCCTGGGTGATCTTGTCGCGCGCCTCGACGATCGGCCGCACCTTGACGTCAAACGCCTGGCCGGTGGCGAGGCTGATGTCAGAGCCCATCGGCGTGTGGCCGATGCGGTGCTCGCCGACGAACTGCGGGTTGCCGCGGGCGTCGCGCTGATAGACTCGCATGGTGCCGGCCGGCAGCGCGTCGCCGAGGCCCTGCTCGCGCGAGCTGGAGAAGCGCAGCACGGTGTTGGCGCTCAGCGGCTGGTCGCTGGTGGCCATCCACGAATTGCGGAACTCGTAGGCGCGCGTGGCGACGGCGCCTTGCACGTCGAGGAAGCTGACCTGCTTGGTCTGCTTGTCGGCGATCGTTGTGCGTTCGGGCAGCGGATAAAGATAGAAGTCGCCCAGCCGCTCGCGATTGGCGGACTGGGTGCCGGCGCGGACCATTCCCGGCGGCGGCGGCGGCGAATAGCCGTAGCGGTTCGCATTCTGGCCGACGGCCCCGGCGACGAGCATGGTGGAGGCGTTGACGTAAGGCGTGCCGCTGTTGTTGGTCAGCGTCACCCAGCCCTGGACGTCCATGCGGCCGTTCGCCTCGTCGAACAGAGCGACATAATCGGCCGACCAGCCGAGCCCCGGGGTCAGATAGGTCAAGGTCACCGGCCGGCGGCCGCCGCCGTCGGCCTGCACGGTGACCGAGAGGGTCGGGCGGGCGCGCAAGGTAGGCGGGACGCGGTCGAAGATCACGCGAGCCGGCAGACCGTCGTCGCGAAGCACCTCGATGCGGTCGCCGATCTGCATCACCACGCCGCCGTTTGCGGCGAGGATCCGCGCCCGCTCGCGCACTTCGGCGCCGTTCGCCGGATTGACCCGCACCAGGGTCACTTCCTGGCCGACAGCGTTCTGCATCAGTGCCGAGGGCGAGAGCAGGTCGAAGTCGAAATTCTGCTCGACCACGCCGACGCCGCGGCCGCTCAAGGTCACCGTCTCCGGCTCGATCTGCGCCGAAACGTCGCGGAACTCCTGCCGGCTTCGGCCGGCCGGAAGATCGAGCTGGCGCTTGTCCTCAACCAGAGCGCGGTCGTTATTGTAGATGGTGACGGCGACGTCGCCCTGCGCGGTCTGTCCGGGTGCCGGCAGTGACTGGGCGAAAAGCGGCCCCGCGGCGGCGAGCGCCGTGCAGGCCAGGAACAGAACACGCATGACAAAACTCTCCCCGTACTTCGGCGGCCACAATGTTACACTGTAACATTGCTGTCAACCGCAGTTCGGGCAGCTAATCGTTACGGCCGTTAACGCGAAATGAATTCGGCGGCACGAAAGCGCTCAGGCGGCGGGGGCGGCCTCGTCGTCGCTTTCCGCGCGGCGCGGCTGGCGCGTACGCCGGCGGGGACGCGGTGCGGCACTCTCTTCCTCTTCACCTTCGCCGGACGCGATCGGCGGAGCGCTGTCCGCGCCGATGGCCGGGGGAAGCACGTCGAGGGGCAGGCTGCCGTCGTCGCCGTTCATCGACGCGGCCTCGGCCTGGTTGGCCGAGCGATCCTCGCGCTCGAAGCGTGCGGCGCCGCGCTCGCGGCGCTGGGGGCGCTCGCGCCGCGGCTCGCGTTCCTCGGCCTGGCTCTCGCCTTCGGCCGTTTCCAGCTCCTCGCCGTCATCGTCGTCGATGTCATCGCCGCGCCGCGGCCGCTGGTCCTCGAACCGCGCGCGATTCTCGCTGAGAACGCGGAAATAATGGTCCGCGTACTGGAGATAATATTCGGTCTGCACCCGGTCGCCGGCGAGCTGCGCGTCGCGCGCCAGGCTCTTGTATTTCTCGAGCAGCTGGGCGGCATTGCCGCGCTGACGGTTGTCCTGGCGGTTGCCCGGCTGTCCGCCGAGGCTCTGCCCCCTCTGCCCACCGCGGCCGCGACGGCGGCCGCCCTGTCGTTGATTGATCAAACCCTCAAGTCCTTACTCCAGGTCTTGTGACCCCTTGAGCATGAGGCAGCAGGGTCGGCGCAATCGGCACCGGCTCCTGACCCTCTCGTTCCGGTCCTTGCGCGCATTGCGCTTCAGATTCGGCCGATTGCGTCGGGGGTGGGAGGGTCGCGCTCTACAGCTTTCGTGGTGGAGCGGGACCGGCCCTGCCCCCGATGTAGTGCGCGTGGGCGCCGATGCCAAGCGATTTTCGAATCACCCCCAGGTCAGGAGCACCGCGCGGTCACGTCCGCCGAGGTCCTGCGCGACCTCTGCGCCGAGCCCGTCTCGGGCAAGCAGGCCGATTACGGCCGCCGCCTGATCGTGCCCGATCTCCACCGCCGCCAGACCGCCGGCGTTGAGCAGCCGCGCAAGCTGCGGCGCGAGCGCGCGATAGGCATCGAGGCCCTCGGCGCCGGCGAACAGCGCTTCGTCCGGCTCGAACTCGCGAACGCCGGGGCCGAGCTCGGCATCCTCGCGAACATAGGGTGGGTTGCACAGAATCAGGTCGAATTTCTCGACGAGCCCCTCGGCCCAATTGCCTTGCAGCAGCTTTACCCGGTCCTCGAAGCCGAGCTGCCGCGCGTTGGCGGCCGCGTAAGTCAGCGCCTGGCGCGACAGGTCGACGCCGAGGCCGGTCGCCTTGGGCCAGATGTCGAGGGCGGCCAGCAGCAGCGTGCCCGGCCCGGTGCCGAGGTCGAGGATCCTGGCCGGCGCCGCGCCCTCGCCGAAATGCTCGATCGCCGCGCTGATGAGCAACTCCGAATCGGGCCGCGGGACGAGCACGCCGGGGCCGACGTGGAGCTCGATGTTCCAGAAGGCCCGGCGCCCGGTGATGTAGGCAACCGGCTCGCCGGCGAGGCGCCGCTCGACCATCTCCCAGAATCGCTTGGGGACCTGGCGGTCGGGTGGCGACAGGATCAGCCGGTCGCGGTCGATGTGCAGCGCCTCGGCCATCAGCAGCTCGGAATCGAGCCGGGCGGTGTCGCTGGCCTTGCCCAACTGGCGCGCCGCGTCGGCGAGCGCGCGAGCGATGGCTTTCATTCCCCCTCCCCTTCAGGGGAGGGGAGGAGCCACGCAGCGGCGGAGGAGCGGGGAAGGGCCGTCGACCGGACTCCCCCGCCCCCAGCCCCTCCCCTGAAGGGGAGGGGAGACTTAGGCATCCTCCAACCCGGCGAGCCGTTCGGCCTCGTCTTCGGCGACGAGCGCGTCGATGATCTCGGTGAGGCCGGTCCCTTCGAGCACTTCATCGAGATTGTGGCGGGTAAGGTTGATGCGGTGGTCGGTGACGCGCCCCTGCGGAAAATTGTAGGTGCGGATGCGCTCCGAGCGGTCGCCCGAGCCGACCATCGACCTGCGTGCGCCAGCGCGCTCGCTCGCCAGGCGTTCGCGCTCGAGTTCGAACAGGCGCGTGCGCAGCACCTTCAGCGCCTTCGCCTTGTTCTTGTGCTGCGATTTCTCGTCCTGCTGAATCACCACGAGGCCGGTGGGCAAGTGGGTGATGCGGACCGCGCTGTCGGTCGTGTTGACCGACTGGCCGCCGGGGCCCGACGAGCGATAGACGTCGATCCTCAGGTCCTTGTCGTCGATCTGGACATCGACGTCCTCGGCCTCCGGAAGCACCGCGACGGTTGCGGCCGACGTATGGATGCGGCCGCCGCTTTCGGTGACCGGCACGCGCTGGACGCGGTGGACCCCGCTTTCGAACTTCAGTCGCGCGAACACGCCCGCGCCGCTGATCGAGGCGATCGCTTCCTTGTAGCCACCGAGCTCGGAGGCCGAGGCGCTGATCAGCTCGAACCGCCAGCCCTGCGCCTCGGCGAAGCGCTGATACATGCGCAGGAGATCGCCGGCGAAGAGCGCCGCCTCGTCGCCGCCGGTGCCGGCGCGAATCTCGAGCATCGCCGCGCGTTCGTCGGCGGCGTCGCGCGGCAGCAGCTTGATCGCCAGCGCCCGCTCGGCCTCGGGAAGCTTGTGGCGGATCTCTTCGGCCTCGGCCGCCGCCATTTCCTTGAGCTCGGGCTCGGCCGCCGGATCGGCGACCATCCCGTTCAAGACCTCGAGCTCGGCGCGCAGCCGACGGACCTCGCGAGCAGCTGCGGCGACCGGCTCGATCTGAGCATATTCCTTGCTGAGGCGCACGAACTCGTCGGGCGCGAGATCGCCACGCGCCATCGCGTCGGCAAGCTCGTGCTTCTTCGCCTCGATCGAGGCGATCCGTTCCGACGAAATCCCCGTCACTGGCCGAGCGCCTCCGCCAGCAGGTCGAGCGACACGGCGCGCTGTTCGCCTGTCGCCAGATTCTTGAGCTGCGCCTCGCCACGGTCGAGCTCGTCGTCGCCGATGATGAGTGCGTAGGTGGCGCTCGAATCATTGGCGCGGCTCAGTCGCTTCTTCATGTTGCCGCGATAGGCCATGTCGGCGGCGACGCCCTCGCGACGGAGGCCGGCGATGAGCCGCTGCGCCTCGGTTTGCGCCCGATCGCCCAAAGGCACGATTACCACCGCCGGCGCCTCGCGCGCAGGCGCATCGATCATCATCGCCAGCCGCTCGATTCCAGCGGCCCAGCCGACCGCGGGCGTGTGCGGCCCGCCGAGCGCCTCGATCAGTCCGTCATAGCGCCCGCCGGCGATCACCGTCCCCTGCGCGCCAAGCCGGTCGGTGACGAATTCGAACGCCGTATGACGGTAATAATCGAGCCCCCGCACCAGCCGCGGGTTGCGGGTCCACGGCACGCCGGCCGAATCCACGCCGGCGGTTACAGCCGCGAAGAAGTCGGACGCTTCGCCGGTCAGATACTCGTCGACGCTCGGTGCGCCGGCGCAAATCGCCTTGTCGCGCGGGTCCTTGCTGTCGAGGATGCGCAGCGGGTTGCGCGCCAGCCGCATCTGGCTGTCTTCGGACAGCTCGGCCGCATGCGCCTGGAAGAAATCGACCAGCGCCGCTCGCCACGCCTCGCGCGTCTCGGGATCGCCGAGCGTGTTGAGCTCGAGGGTGACTCCGTCCGCGATACCGAGCTCCTGCAGCAATTGGTAGCCGAGGCTCAATATCTCCACGTCGGCCTGCGGCTCGGCGGCGCCGATCACTTCCGCGTCGAGCTGGTGAAACTCGCGGTAGCGGCCCTTTTGCGGCCGTTCGTAGCGAAAGGCCGAGCCATGCGTCGCGAGCTTGAGCGGGGCATATTGCTGCCAGCCTTCGCTCAGATAGGCGCGGCAGATGCCGGCGGTGAATTCTGGGCGCAGGGTGATCGACTCCCCGCCGCGATCCTCGAAGCTGTACATCTCCTTCGAGACCACGTCGGTCGTTTCCCCGATGCTTCGCGCGAAGACCTGGGTCGGCTCGATGGTCGGCACCTCGACGCGCCTGAAGCCGAACAGACGGCGCACGCGGTCGAACGCCGCGACCACCGCGGCGAGGCGGTCGGCGTCTTCCCCAAGCAGGCTTTGCGTGCCCCGAACGGGCTGAACAGGCGTCATTGGCCCGCGCTTAAGCACATTTCTTCAAAATGCGGAATCAGCCAGCCGGGCGCGGCTGCGCCTGCTCCTCCTGCCGCTGTTGGCGGAAGAAGCTCGGCGGCGGGAGGAACAGCTTGCGGATGGTGATGCCGATGGTGCGGCCGAGCGGATCGAGCAGGTCGGGCTGGTAGTTGAGCGGCACCTCTCCGGCGGCGTCGCGCACCCTCGGCTTGGCGTTGAAGATGTTGGACACCTCGAGGCGCACCTGCGTCCCGCGCAGCCAGGGATGCTTCAGCACCAGCTCCGGAATGTCGCCGGGGTTGGCGAACAGGCGAAGGTCGAAGGTCGCGAGCGAAGAGAAACGGAGGTCATCGCCGGTGAGGCTGTCGACCCGGGTCCCGCTGCGGAAATTGGCCGCGAGGCGGGCGCCCAGGCCATTGTTGAAATAGCCCGCCTGGGCCTGGACCTGATGGCGCGGCGTGCCGCCGCTCGACCCCGCGGCATCGCCGTGGAGATAATCGAGCTCGAGGCCCGGAGCGATCGTCACCTTGTCGACGAAAGTGATGGTGTCGGTGAGCGAGAAGGTCAGCCGTCCGCGACTGCCGCCGCCGAAGAATCCGCCGCCGCCACGGCCGCCGAAGCCGCGACCACCCCCGCGAGCGCCTTCCCCGCGCGGCGGTCCAGCGCCCTGACCTGCAGCACCCGCCTGCGCGCTGCGCGGGGCGATCCCGAACTGCGCGCGCATCTGGTCGATCACCGCCGGCGACGGGCGACGCGACTTGAGCGGCTTGGAGAAGTCGAAGCCGAGGCGGAGCGTGTCGCGCGTCGAATGGTCGAAGTTCACCGGTCTGAGGTCGACGCTGACCAGCCGGCCGACGGTCTCGCCGGGGAGCGGCGCGGCGCGGACGAAGCGGTCGGGGAAGGCTTCTTCGATTGCGGGGGTGACGCTGATGTTGGAGATCGGCCGCTCGATACGCTGGTGGACGTAATCGGCGCGCAGGCGGAGGTCGGTGTCGGCGAACGGCTGCCAGTTGGTGCCGAGCTTGAACACGGTGCGGCGGTCCGCATCGAGATCGCGGTTGCCCCCGGTGGTGACGGTGACGATGGCCGTCTCGCCGCGGGTGAAGTCGAAAATCCGCGCGTCCGGAGTCTCGATCAACGGATCGCCGAGCTGCTGGATGTTGGGGGCGCCTTCCTCGCGGGTCCAGCTGGTGACGAAGTTCAGCCGCTCCAGCGGCGAGAAATTGGCGCCGGCGCCGATCGTCGTCAGCGTGCCGAAATCCGACAGCTGGTCGATCTCGGCATTGGCGTTGAGCGTGAGGTTGCCGAGCGCTGCGAAGTCGCGGCCGCGGCGCGAGATCGGCAGGTCCAGGTTGATCGAGGCGGTCCCGGTCGTGCGGCCGAGCGAGTTCGGCGTGGTCTCGCCGTCACGGCGGCGCTCGCTGTCGAGATGCTGGCTCGCGATCCCGGCGCGCAGGGTGGCACCGGCGTTGCCCGCAGGCAGCCGGAACAAGGTCCCGTTGGCGGTCGCCGTGAGGTCGCCCGAGGTGCGCGTTTCCCTTGCCCGGTCGCGAACCAGGTCGGGGTCGTCATTGTCGGTGCGGGTGAGGTCGCGATCCCAATCGGCATTGCCGGTGACGTTCCAGCGCCAGTTCGACTTGTCCCAGTTGAGAGTGAGCCCGGCATGCGCGCTGTCGCTCGACGTGTTGCGGTCGAGCGGCTCGAGCAGGACGTCGCCGAGACCGATCAGCGACCGGCCCTCGCTATGCTCAAGCTCGGTGTTGAGGGTCGCCGAGACATTGCCCAGCACCTGCCGGTTGAACGTGCCCGAGCCGCGCACCAGCCGGCGGGTGCCGATGAGCGAGCGGGCAGCGAGCGCGTCGTCGACGGTCGCCCCGGGCGGGACGTTGTCGAGGCGGATATCGCGCTCGGCCTCGGTCAGCATCCCGTTCCCCTCGGCGTGGGCGTTGAGCTGGGTGCGGCCGTTGCGCTGGATCATCAGGCGGGTGAGGTCGGCATTGCCGTTGACGTACCCGCCCTCGGTCGCGACCGCTCCGCCGAGCTGGGCAACGGTCGAGCGGAAGCGCTGGCGAAGGACGATGTTCACGACGCGCTGGTCGGCGCGATAGCCATATTTGAGCGCGACTTCCTCGGGCAGGATCTCGACCCTCACGATCGCCTCGGTGGGGATGTCGCGGAGCTCGCGGAAGCTGGAGATGCGCTGGCCGTTCAGGAGCAGCACGGGCTGCTCCCCGCCGCGCCCGCGTCCGCTGCCGATTTCGGGCGCCAAAGCGGCTAGCAGTTCGGTGATGTTGGTGGCGCCGGTCGCGCGCACGTCGCGCGCGTCGAGCACCTTTTCCGGCGGGATGTCGCCGACCACCGAGCCGCGCGGCTTCTGGCCGGTGACGACGATCGCCTCCTCGCCCTCGTCCTCGTCGAGCGGCTGCTCGGCCGCGGCATCGGCCGGCGCCACCGACGGCTGCTGGCTCGCAGGCTGAGTTTCAGCCGGCGAGGTCTGCGCGATCGCGGGTGCCGAGGGGAAGACGAAGGCGGCGCCGAGAAGCAGGGCCGCGGGGGAGAGACGCTTGATCATGAGGCGCACCTATCCGCGGCTGCTGAACGAGCGATGACAACGTCCCGAACTTCGACAAAGTGCCAACAGCCGCCGACCAACGGGCAACCGCTGCCGATTGCGATACGGGCGTTTCGCGGTAGAGCGGCTTCTCACCGTCTTGTCTTCCCGATTTTCAAGGAGTTGCGTTGATGCGCCAGGTCGCGCTCGTCCTTTTTCTCCTCGCCTCCGCAGCCACGCCCGCATTCGGGCAGCTGGTCCCGCCGCAGAACAGCCGGCCCGAACCGACGGCCAAGATCGATACCATCCCGGCGGCAAAGGACGTGCCGTACCCGGGGACCATGCAGCTGACGGTCGACGCGTCGGACGTCACCCGCGGCATCTTCCGCATCCGCCAACGCGTGCCCGTCGCCGGCCCCGGCGATTTCGTGATGCTCTATCCCAAGTGGATTCCGGGGGGGCACACGCCGCGCGGCGACATCAAGAACATCACCGGCTTCCGCCCGAGCGCGAACGGCCGGCCGCTCGAATGGGTGCGCGACGATCTCGACGTCACTGCCTTCCACATCAAGGTGCCAGCGGGCGTCACCGCGATCGACCTCGATTATCAATATGTGACGGCCACGGACTCCAACCAGGGCCGAACGGTCGCGACGCCGGACATGGCCAGCATCCAGTGGATCTCCAACTCGATGTACCCGGCGGGCTATTTCGTCCGGCAGATCCCGGTGCAGGCGTCGGTGATCGTTCCCGGCGGCTGGAAGGTCGCGACCGCGCTTCGCCCGAGCGGGCAGACCGGAAACCGAGTGGATTACCCCGTAACCAGCTACGAGATCCTGGTCGATTCGCCCCTCATCGCCGGCGCTCATTATCGCCGCATCCCGCTTACCGAGGACGTCGCCATCGACGTCATCGCCGACAATGCGGAGGAGCTTGCCGCCAAGCCCGAGCAGATCGCCGCCCACAAGCGGCTGGTCGAGCAGGCGGTGAAGCTGTTCGGGGCGCAGCATTACGACCATTACGACTTCCTGCTGACCATCTCCGACAATCTCGGCGGCATCGGGCTCGAGCATCACCGCAGCTCCGAGGACGGGGTGAAGCGCGGCTATTTCACCGACTGGGACAATGTGCTCCGCGACCGCAACCTCCTGCCGCACGAATATGTGCACAGCTGGAACGGCAAGTTCCGCCGCGGCGCCAACCTGTGGACGCCCGATTACCGCACGCCGATGCAGGACGAGCTGCTGTGGGTCTATGAAGGCCAGACGCAATTCTGGGGCTATGTGCTCGGCGCGCGCTCGGGGATGCTGTCGAAGCAGGACACGCTGGACGCGATCGCTTCGACGGCGGCGACCTACAGCACGGGCACTCCGGGCCGCGCGTGGCGGCCGCTGATCGACACCACCAACGACCCGATCATCGCCAGCCGCGCGCCGGCGCCGTGGCGCAGCTGGCAGCGCAGCGAGGATTATTACAGCGAAGGCCAGCTGATCTGGATCGACGTCGACCGGATCATCCGCCAGCAGTCGGGGGGCAAGCGATCGATCGACGATTTCGCCCGCGCCTTCTACGGCATGCGCGACGGCGACTGGGGCGAGCTTACCTATCGCTTCGAGGACGTCGTCGTGACTCTCAACCAGGTCCAGCCGTACGACTGGCGAAGCTATCTGCAGCGCAAGGTCTATGCGGTCGCGCCCGAGGCGCCGCTGGAGGGGATCACCGAAGGCGGGTACCGGCTAGTCTTCACCGACGAGCCGACCAAGTGGATCAAGAGCGCCGAGCGGCGGGCGAAGAACAGCGACCTTACCTATTCGGGCGGCTTTGTCGTCGGCGCCGACGGGAAGGTGTCGAGCGTGCTGTGGGACAGCGCCGCGTTCAACGCGGGGATCACGGTGGGGGCCCAGATCGTCGCGGTGAACGGCCGCAGCTTCGACGCCGACTCGCTGAAGCAGGCGATCAAGGCGGCAGCGGGAAGCGGCCCTGCCCCCCAGCTGCTGATTCACGACGGCGATGTCTATCGCACCGTGGCGCTCGATTGGCATGGCGGCTTGCGCTACCCACGGCTGGAGAAGGTCGGAAAAGGACAGGGGACGCTCGACGCGCTGCTCGCGCCGCGCTGATTCTCCGCGAAAGGGGGCTGGCATGCGTAAGTCGATCGTGGTTTCGATGCTTGCCGTGGCGGCAGCCGTGCCTGCGGCCGCGCAGCCGCTGCCGGCGGAAAGCAACACCCGCGCGGCGCTTGGCCGGGCGGCGCGAATCGACCCGCAGCTGCACTCGATCATCGCCATCGACCCGACGGCGGTCGAGGAGGCGCGGCGCGTGGACGCGGGAACGGTGCGCGGCCCGCTGGCGGGACAGCCGGTGCTGATTAAGGACAATATCGAGACCGCCGGGCCGCTGCCGACGACGGCAGGAAGCCTGGCGCTGGCGAACAACGTCACCAACCGCGACGCGCCGCTCGTCGCCCGGCTACGGTCCGCCGGCGCGGTGATCCTCGGCAAGACCAATCTCAGCGAATGGGCGAACATCCGCTCGAACAATTCCATTTCCGGCTGGAGCGCGGTCGGCGGACAGACGCGCAATCCCTGGGCGCTCGACCGCAACCCGTGCGGCAGCTCGAGCGGCAGCGGCGCGGCCGTCGCGGCGGGAATCGTCCGCCTGGCGATCGGAACCGAGACCGACGGCTCGATCACCTGCCCCGCGGCGATCAACGGCATCGTCGGGCTGAAGCCGACCGTCGGCCTCGTCAGCCGCACCCACATCGTCCCGATCAGCCACAGCCAGGACACCGCCGGACCGATGACGGCGAGCGTCCGCGAGGCGGCAGAGATGCTGTCGGTTATCGCCGGCAGCGATCCGGCCGACCCGGCGACGGCCGAGGCCGAAAAGCACAAGACGGATTATGCGGCACGGCTCGACGCCAATTCGCTGAAGGGCAAGCGCATCGGCGTGATGCGCTTCGCTTCGGGCTTCGGCACCGACGCCGCGTTCGAGACCGCGCTCGCGGTCCTTCGCCAACGCGGCGCGATCCTCGTCGACATCAAGAAGTTCGACGACAGCGCGATCGGCCGCAACGAGTTCAAGGTGCTGCTGACCGAGCTCAAGGCCGACATGGCCAAATATCTCCGCAGCAGCCCCGCGCCCATCCCGGTGCGAACGCTCGCCGACCTGATCGCCTTCGACAAGGCGAACATGGGCGCGGAGATGGCGCTGTTCGGGCAGGAGACGTTCGAGCAAGCTCAGAAGACCAAGGGGCTCGCCGATCCTGCCTACAAGAAGGCGCGCGAGACCAGCTTCCGCGCCGCGGGCCCGAACGGCATCGACCGGCTGCTCAAGGAGAACAGGGTCGTCGCGCTGGTCGGTCCAACGATGCCCCCGGCGTGGAAGATCGACGCCGTCAACGGCGACCAGATCGCCGGCGGCGGGGCGGGATCACTCGCCGCGGTCGCCGGCTATCCGCACCTCACCGTGCCGATGGGACTGGTGAAAGGATTGCCGGTCGGCCTCAGCTTCATCGGGCCCAAGTGGAGCGAAGGCCTGCTGCTCTCGCTCGGCTACGCCTACGAGCAGGCGCGCGGCCCGTTCCCGGCGCCGAAATTCTACCGCTCGATCGAGGAGAGCCCGGAGATCGCGCCGCGCCTCCAGCCGATCAGCCGGTAAGCTTGAGCGCGGCGATCGCCGCGACGATCGCCAGGATGAGCAGGACGCGGACGGTGCTCGACGGCTCTTGGAAGAAAAGGATTCCGACGATCACCGTGCCGACGGCACCGATGCCAGCCCAAACCGCATAGGCGGTGCCCATTGGGATGCTGCGCGATGCGACCTGCAGAAGCAGCATGCTGAGCGTCACCGAGACGAGAAAGGCGATCGTCCAGGGTGCGTTCCTGAAGCCGTCGACGAAACGGAGCGCGGTGGTGAACCCGACTTCGAACAGGCCGCCGACGATCAGCCACAGCCAGGCCATCTTCATCCTTTCACTGGACGCACGCCCCGCGCGCGATAATCATCGTCCCCATGACGCCGCGTTGGGGGATCGGCAAGAGAATCGCGCCGCCGCGCTTCATCGCCTTCGTGGCCGCGGGCATCGTGGCTTATTTCCTCGGGGCCCCGCTGCTCGGCGGGCGCGCGCTCGGGTTCATGGCCGCCTTCGACATTGCGGCGATCATCTTTCTCCTGTCGTGCATCCCCCTGCTCGGCACCCGCGAAGCGGCGGCCATTCGCGACCATGCGAACGCCAACGACGCCAATCGCGAAGTCCTTCTCGGGATTACCGGCGTGGTCATGGCGGTGCTGCTCGTTGCCATCGGCGCCGAGGCGATGGGCAACAATCCCGAGCCATTCACCAAGGGGCTCATCATCCTCACGCTGGCGCTCGCCTGGCTGTTCAGCAACACCGTCTACGCACTGCACTATGCGCATCTCGCTTATGGCGACGCATGCCACCAATGCTCGGGACTGGATTTCCCCGGCACGCCGCAGCCGGTCTATTGGGACTTCGTCTATTTCGCCTTCACCTGCGGCATGGCCTTTGCGACGTCGGACGTGCAGATCACGAGCCAGCACATTCGCAAGGTCGTGACCGTCCACTGCCTCGCCGCCTTCGCCTTCAACATCGGCGTGCTCGCCTTCACCATCAATGTACTGGGCTCGGCCTAGGCGGCCTCGATCTCGGGAGGCGCGGGCTTGCGCCGGACGGCGATCAGGCAGCCCGCAACGATCAGCGCCGCCCCTGCGATGGTGTAGAGCGACACGTGCTCACGAAATACCAGCCAGCCGAGGGCGGAAGCCCACAAGAAGGCGCTATATTCGGTGACCGCGAGATAGCTCGCCTCTGCCCGCGCATAGGCCCAGGCGAAGAGCAATGCGCCGGCGGTGGACATCAGCGAGGCCATCACCACCCAGCCGACCTCGCCCTGCGGCCAGTCGGGCATTCCGACGAGCGGGATCGCGGCCAGCCACAGCAGGCCGACGGTCACCGCCTGAAAGAAGTTGATCTCGAACGGCTTCGCGGCGAGCGCCTGGTGCCGCATCATCACGATATTGACCGCATAGCAGAGCGCCGAGCCGATGATCGCCGCGCTTCCCAGCAGCACGTCGGTGCCGAGCTCGGCCCGCGCCTGGCCGAGCATGATGACGATCACTCCCATGAAGGCGGCGATCGACCCGACGATCGAGCGCGAGCCGATCTGCTCGTCGAGGAACAGCGCTGCGAGCAGGAGGGCGATGAGCGGCGCGATGAAGGTCAGGGCGATGGCCTGGGCGAGCGGCACCTTGCCGATGCCCCAGAAGAAGAGGACCGCCATTACGGTCATCACCACGCCGCGCGCGACATGGACCCTGAGCGTGCGGCGGCTCGGCCAGTGCGCGCGCCGCGGCAGGTACAAAGTGGTAGCGACGATCAGGTTGGCGAGCGCGCGCCACACGCTGACCGAGATGATTCCTATCGCCAGCACCAGGTGCTTCATCACCGCGTCCATGATCGACAGCACGGCGATCGCGCCGAGGGCGACGAGGAAGGCGGCGAGCGGGCGCTGGGCGACGCGGTTCACGCGCCGCGATTAGCGGCGATCAGTTGGTCGCGTCGAGAGAAGCCGTGGCGGGCTGCGAGTCGATCAGCAGCGGCGGATCCGTGCGCGACAAGCCATCCGCGAGGGCGCCGCCGAGAAGCAGGATGAGCAACAGCTTGGCCATTGCGCCATGCTGCGCCGCCTTTACTGCAAAATGGTTAACAACTGCCGGCGGCTATTCGGCGGCGTCGAGGGTGGCGGGTTGCGCCTCGGCCGCTTCGAGCTCCGCCGCCTTCGCTTCGACCAGCTTGACGATATGGTCGATCATGTCGGCGTCCTGCACGTGGTGATCGGTGACGCCCGACAGATAGACCATGTGGGTGCCGTTGCCACCGCCGGTGATTCCGATGTCGGTCTCGCGCGCCTCGCCGGGACCGTTGACGACACAGCCAAGGACGCTGAGCGACATCGGCGTCTTGATGTGCTGCAGACGCCCCTCGAGCGCCTCGACGGTGCGGATCACGTCGAAGCCCTGGCGCGCGCAGCTTGGGCAGGAGACGACGCGCACGCCGCGGCTGCGGATGCCGAGCGCCTTCAATATCTCGTAGCCGACGCGGACCTCTTCCTCGGGCTCGGCGGACAGCGATACGCGGATGGTGTCGCCGATCCCGGCCCACAGGAGGTTGCCCATGCCGATCGCCGACTTGACCGTTCCGCCGATCAGCCCGCCGGCCTCGGTGATCCCCAAGTGCAGTGGGCAATCGACCTCGCTCGCCAGCTGCTGGTAGGCGGCGACGGCGAGGAACACGTCGCTGGCCTTCACTGCGACCTTATAGTCCCTGAAGCCGTGGTCCTCGAGGATTCGGATATGGTCGAGCGCGCTTTCGACCAAGGCCTCGGGGCAAGGCTCGCCATATTTTTCGAGCAGGTCTTTCTCGAGGCTGCCCGCGTTGACGCCGATGCGGATCGCGCAGCCGTTGGCCTTCGCCGCCGAGATCACCTCGCGCACGCGCTGCTCGGAACCGATGTTGCCGGGGTTGATGCGCAGGCAGGCCGCGCCGGCATCGGCCGCCTCGAGCGCGCGCTTGTAGTGAAAGTGGATGTCGGCGACGATCGGAACGCTCGCCGCGCGAACGATCTCGTTCAGCGCCGCGGTCGCCTCGGCGGTCGGACAGGACACGCGGATGATGTCGGCGCCCGCCTCCTCGCAGCGGCGGATCTGGTCGAGCGTCGCCTTGGCATCCTCGGTCGGGGTGTTGGTCATGGTCTGGACGCTGATCGGCGCGTCCCCGCCCACGGGGACGGAGCCGACCATGATCTGCCGCGACTTGCGCCGCTCGATGTCGCGCCAGGGGCGGATGGATGACATGTTTGCCTCTCGAGCCAGGCATATAGGGCGTTGAGCTTCGGGGGAAAACCGGTGCGAAGAGGATTCGCCCCGTTTTGACCTCTGTGTTAACAGGCAGACCCTCGGGGAGAGAAGTTGGGGGCGGCGATGCCGAAGCTTGCCCGAGTACCGGCCAACGACAGCGCGCCCGAGGAAAAGCGCGCGCCCCTGCGCCGCATCCGCCGGCTTCGCCGCGCCCGCAAGCTCAAGCATCGTTATTATGCATTCCTCAGTTACAGCCATAAGGACGAGGATCTCGCCGAGTGGCTGCATGCCGAGCTGGAGCGGTTCCGGGTGCCGCGGACGCTGGCCGGCCGGCTGACCGCCAACGGCGCCATCCCCAAGCGGCTGACGCCGATCTTCCGCGACGAGCAGGAGCTTGCCGCTGCCGATGACTTGCCCACCGAGATCGAAGCGGCGCTGGCATCCTCGCAATTCCTGATTGTCCTGTGCTCGCCGAATGCCGCGAAATCGCACTGGACGAACGCCGAGATCGAGACCTTCAAGCGCAACCACCCCGAAGGCTGCGTGCTCGCCGCGATCGCCTCAGGGGAACCGTTCGCGAGCGACATGCCGGGGCGCGAGGCGGAGGAATGCTTCCCGCCGGCCCTGCGCTACAAGTTCGACCGCCGCGGCCGCCTGACCAACAGGCGCGCCGAGCCGCTCGCCGCCGACCTGCGCGAGGACGGCGACGGCCGCCGTACGGGCCTGCTCAAGCTGATCGCCGGGATGATCGGCGTCGGCCTCGACGAGCTGGTCCAGCGCGAGACGACCCGCCGCCAGCGGCGGGTTCGCTACGTGATCGCCGCCTCGCTCGCCGGGATGGCCGTAACCAGCACCCTCGCCGTCACCGCCATCCAGGCCCGTAATGCGGCACGGGAACAAAGGCGCGAGGCGGAAGGCCTGATTGGCTTCATGCTCGGCGACCTCAAGGACAAGCTCGAGCCGATCGGACGGCTCGACGCGCTTGACGGCGTGGGCTCGCGGGTGCTCGCTTATTACCAAAAGCAAGGGACGTCCGACCTTCCCGACGCGGCCCTGTCGCAACGCTCGCGCGCGCTCAGCCTGATGGGGCAGGTGAGCTATTTGCGCGGCGACCTCGACGGATCGGTGCGCCTCTACCGCGAAGCGATGGCCGGGACCGGGGAAGCTGTCCGGCGTGACTCGAACGACCCGCAACGGCTGTTCGAGCATGCGCAAAATGTCTTCTGGATCAGCGAGATCGCTCGGATCCGCGGCAATCTCAGAGATGCCGAGGCCGGAGCGCGCGAATACCAGGCGCTCGCCCAGCAGATGGTGGCGCTCGGTCCCGACAACATGAGGTGGCGCGTCGAGGAGCAGAACGCATCGGCGCAGCTCGGAACCGTATTTTATTCGCAGCGGCGGTTCGCCGAGGCGTCCCGCCAGTTTCAGCAATCCCTGAGTACCATCGAGGCGCTCGCGACGGCAGATCCGGGCAACGGCGACTATCAGAAATCCCGGTTGGACGCCTTGGCGTGGCTCGCCGACGCGCAGCTCGCGCAAGGCGAGCTGCAAAGCGCAATTACGACCCGCGAACGGCAAATCGCGCTCCTCGAGCGACTACGGGCCGACAATCGCGATGTCGGCTATGCCGAGAGGCTGATTCCAGCGCGCCACGCCTTTGGACGTCTCGTCGCCACTGCCGGAAAGCTGGATTTGGCCCAAGCTCAGCTTCGTGCGGCGGTCATCCAGTCCGAAACGCTCGTTTCGGCGGAACCGAAAAACACGCTGTGGCTCAGCAACGCGGCGTCGACCAAATTATCATTTGCCGACGTGCTGATGGCGTCGGGCCGGGGACAAGATGCTGCCCAACAAATCAATTCCGCCTGCGCATTGGTGGATCGGCTGATGGCGCAGGATCGCTCGGTCGTGACCTGGCGGACTCTGCTTCACCGATGCCTGTTTGCTCGCGCCCAGCTGGAATTCACGTCCCCGGCAGGCGGCGCAGCGCTGACAAGCGCCGAGCGCGCCCTCAGCGTTGCCCAATCCATCAGCACCAAGGACAGAGTCTCGGACAGATTTGCCGTTGCGTCGTCCTTCCGGCTGATCGGCGACATTCGCCAGCGATCGGGTGACGCAAAGGCGGCACAATCGGCATGGCTCGCAGGCCTTGCGGCGCTGCCGAACGGCGTTGCAGAGCGGCCATCCGAAACCAGCACTCGAGCGCTGCTGCTGCAGCGGTTGGGCCGGGGCGCCGAAGCGCGTACACTCACGTCAAAATTCGACCAGAAGGGTTTCAGGCGCATCGCACTTTTTGGTTAGTTAAATGGGGAGCAACGACCATGGGATCAGCACAGCAAGTCAGCGTGGACGTTACGATCACGCCAGATCCAAGCGCACCGAACGGAATTCGGTTCGGGATGTCGTCAAACTACAAGCAGGGCGGCCAACTCACCTTCAAGAACCCGAAGAAGGGCGACTGGTTCGAAATCGACTTCAACATCATCGACGATCAGAAAACCGGCTACGTGTTTCCGGACGACAAGAAGAAGGCGATGTACGTGAAGACGATCAGCAGCACGACGGACCCTTGTCCTGACAACTGGGACGATCCCCAATATTGGGATCAATTCGAGGCCAAGGCGGTCACCAGCGGCAACGAGACGCTCAAGGTGAAAAATCTCAACGAAACGATCCAATTGTTCGCCTTCTGCCTGTGGTTCACCAAGACCCCGAAGGACAATGGTCCCTGCATCCCGTACGACCCGATCGGAAGCAATCAGAATGCCGGCGGAGAGTTTAGTTTCTGGGAAGCCAACATGACGAGTGTCGCCCTCGTGACGGGATTCATCGTCATTCTCGCGATTGTTGGCTTCACTTTGTGGGGGAGATAGTCCCGGAAGCTCGACCGGATTCGGAAGGGGCCGCTGCCGGCCCGCCGCCTCTTCCATTCGTCCTTCGCGTCGGAGTCACCGGGCACCGCCTCGACACGCTTTCGCCGGAGTCCGCCGCGAGCCTTCCGGATCGGCTGCGCTCGGCGCTCCGGCTGATCACCGATTGTGCGCATGTGGTGCACGAGCGGGAAGGTCATCGATTCACCTCGGGCG
Organism: Sphingomicrobium sp.; assembly: GCA_036377835.1. Taxonomy (GTDB): domain Bacteria; phylum Pseudomonadota; class Alphaproteobacteria; order Sphingomonadales; family Sphingomonadaceae; genus Sphingomicrobium. Next base: position 19,380 of record DASUXP010000181.1, read on the forward strand.
AGCCGCGGTTCGAGTTCGTCTCCCCGCTGGCCGACGGGGCCGACCAGATCGCCGCCGAGGCCGCGCTCGAGCTTGGCTACCGGCTGATCGCAATTCTGCCTTTCGCCCGTGAGGAGTATCGCGGCGACCTCATCGGGGCGGCGGCGCAAGAGCGCTTCGACCAATATTTCGCCAAAGCTGAATGCCGGCTCGAGCTCCCCGGCGAGCGAACGGACGAGGTCGACGCTTACGTCATGGTCGGCCGCGCGACCGTTGCTCATTGCGATGTGCTGATCGCCGTCTGGGATGGGCTCAAGCCGCGCGGTCCCGGGGGGACCGGCGACGTGGTCGAAATGGCGATCGCCGCGGGCACGCCGGTCATCCACCTGCCCTCGGACGCAGCAAAGTCAGAGCGGCTGCTGTGGGCAGCGTTCGACCCGGTCGTCGACACACAGGGGCCGGACCCGATGACCGAGCGGGCCTTCGATGCGGCGCATCTCGACCAGGTGTTCACTGCCCTGCTCGTGCCGCCCGACGAGCCGCAGGAACGCAAGTTCCTGGCAGAGTTCGAGACGGAGCGCCCGCGCAAGGTCCGAGCCCGAATCGAATATCCGCTGCTGCTCGCGGCGGCGCGGGTCAAGAAATTCGACCGGCGACGGTTCGTCGAGGAAACGCTGGCTGCCGAGATCGCCGACGAATGGCGGAACTTCCAGACGGAATGCGTCGACCGCAACGACATCCGGGCTTCGTTCGACCTGCTCGAACGCGCCTACAGCTGGTCGGACCGACTCGCGACGCAGTTCGCGCAGACCTACCGCAGCGGCCACGTGTTCAACTTCGTGCTCGGGGGCTTCGCCGTGTGCATGGGTCTCAGCGGCTTCATGGCGCCGCAGCACAAGCTCGGCCTCGCCCTTTTCGAGTTCATGATCACGCTGGCGATTCTGCTCAACACCTATTTCGGAACGCGCAATCAGTGGCATCGCCGGTGGTTGGATTATCGCCAGCTCGCCGAGCGCTTGCGCCCGATGCGAAGCCTCAAGCTACTGGGGATTGCCGCTCCGGATCCGCCGGGCACGCCGACCAACCCGGTGCCGGACCGGTGGATCGAATGGTACGCGCTGGCTGCATGGCGCGCGATCGGCTGCCCGTCCGGCCGGATCACGCCGGACTGCGCCCTTCGCCTCGCCATGGCGGTCGCCGATCAGGAGATTGCGCCGCAGGTCGGCTATCACGAGCGCAACTCGCACCAGATGCACCTGCTCGACCACCGGCTCGATCTTCTCGGCATGGCCCTGTTCTTCGCGACTTTGATCGTTTCGGTGGCGACGCTGATCGGGCTCTCCTTCGGCGAGGCCTTCGTCAACACGCTCGGCAACTGGTTCACCCTGGTATCCGCCGGCTTTCCGGCGCTCGGCACCGCGATCTTCGGCATCCGTTACCAGGGCGACTTCGGGGGTACTGCCAACCGCTCGCACAACACGTCACTCAAGTTGAAGGCCATCGACGAGGAGCTGCGCAAAGAGCCCAGCCTGTTGCGCGCCGCCGACCTCACCGAGGAAGCCGCGCGGGTGATGCTGGGCGACCTCGACGAATGGTGCCTCGTCCACCAGCGCCACGAACTCGGCGTCTAGTCCTCTTCACCCCAGCGCCAGCGCCAGCCGCCGCGCGTGGTTCGCGCAGTGACGACGAGCAGCGCCACCACCGCTGGAATCATGATCGCCAGAACCGGGATCAGCTGATGGTCGAACAAGAGCCTTGCCGCGCCGGCAATCGCCAGGAAGCCGACGATCACGGCCCAGCCCTGCCAGCGGATCGGCAGGCCGGCGCCATAGCCGTAGCGCTTGGGTGCGAACCATTCGCGGCGATCGTCATTCACGTCTTGTCTCCCTTCGGCGGACGGCCGCGCTTCCTGAGGCTGGGCGGCTTGAGGCTGACCCCGCGCGCGTTGAGCGCCTCGCGCAGCAGGCATTCGACCTGCGCGTTGACGCTGCGAAGCTCGGCCGCGGCACTGCGCTCGACCGCGGCCCACAGGGCCGGGTCGACGCGGAGCGGATAGGCCTTGCGCTCGCCGCTCACCGCCACGCCTCAGGTGTAGAGCGTTCCGGTGTTCACCACGGGCTGCGTGTCACGCTCGCCACACAGCACGACCATCAGGTTCGAGACCATGGCAGCGCGGCGCTCGTCGTCGAGCTCGACGACGTTCTTTGCGCTGAGCGCGTCGAGCGCCATCTCGACCATCCCGACGGCGCCGTCGACCAGAGTCCGCCGGGCGGCGACGATCGCCTGCGCCTGCTGACGACGGAGCATCGCCCCCGCGATCTCGGTCGCATAAGCGAGGTGGGTGAAGCCGCACTCGTCGATGGTGATCCCTGCGACGGTCAGACGCTCGATCAGCTCCTTGCGCAGCTCGCCGCCGACCTCGTCGTGATTGCCGCGAAGGGTGAGCTCCTTGTGCTCGAAATCGTCATAGGGGTAGCGCGAGCCGATGGTGCGGATCGCCGCTTCCACCTGGACCCGGACGAACTGCTTATAGTCGTCGACGTCGAACAGGGCCTGAGCCGTATCGACCACGCGCCACATGATCTGCGCCGCCATTTCGATCGGGTTGCCGCGCAGGTCGTTGACCTTGATCTTCTCGGAGATGAAGTTGTTGGCGCGGACCGACACCTTCTTCTTGCCCATCCACGGCCAGGTCCAGCGAAGCCCGGTCGTGCGGTCGGTGCCGCGATAGTCGCCGAACAGGGTGATCGCGACCGCCTGGTTGGGCTGGAGCATGTAGAAGCCGGGCATGACGAGGATGAAGACCAGCGTCGCGATGACGATGATGGCGATTTCCAGCGCCGACGCGCCGCTGTCGGGAATCCGGCTGATCGCAAAGATGTCGGCGAGGATCGCGACGACGAGCAGGATCAGCATGGCATAACCGCTGAAGGTGCTCGCCGGCCGTTCGCTGGTCGCGGTGAGTGCAATGACTTTGTCGTTGGCCACTTCTGCCTCCCTAAATATGATATCATAATTATATGCCCAGACGGCGGCAGTCAACTGGAATCGGTCGACGCCCGCCGCTATGGCGCGGCCCATGACACGTTGGCGCCTGGTCGTTCACGGGGGCGCGGGATCGATGCGCCCGCAGACCCTCGATCCGGAGATGGGCGGAGCGGCCCGGGCGGGGCTGGAGCGCGCGCTCGAGGCGGGCGCCGCTATCCTGGACCGCAGGGAAGCGGCGCTGGACGCGGTCGAAGCGGCGGTCCGTGTGCTCGAGGAGGATCCCTGTTTCAACGCCGGCCGCGGAAGCGTGCTCACCGCATCGGGCTGCATCGAGCTCGACGCGGCGATCATGGACGGGCGCACTCGCCGCGCCGGGGCCGTGTCCGGGCTGCGGACGACGCGCGCGCCGATCAGCCTCGCCCGGCTGCTGCTGGAAAGGGGACCGCACGTCTTCCTCTCGGGCCACGGGGCCGACGATTTCGCCCGCGACTCCGGATTGGAGCAGGTCGACAATGGCTGGTTCGAAGTCGGCGAACGCCGGCGCCAGCTGGATGAGCTCCTCGCCGGCGGCGGGTTCGACGATGATGTGAAATACGGGACGGTCGGCGCGGTTGCCGTGGACATCGACGGCCATGTCGCGGTGGCCACCTCGACCGGCGGGCTGACCGCCAAGCGCTGGGGGCGCGTCGGGGATTCGCCGCTGATCGGCGCCGGCACCTACGCCGACGACCGCTCCGGCGCAGTGTCCGCCACCGGCTCGGGCGAATATTTCATCCGCGCCGTCGCCGCCCACCAGCTGGCCGAGCGGGTGCGGATCGGCGGCGAGCCGTTGCAACAGGCCCTCGACAATGTGCTCGCCGACATCGCCGCGCTCGGCGGCAAGGGCGGGCTGATCGCCGTCGCGCCCGACGGCGAGGCGGCCTGGGGCTTCACCACCCCTGCGATGTACCGGGGAATGGCCGATGCCGCCGGCCGG
>DASUXP010000182.1:0-3430 GCA_036377835.1 Sphingomicrobium sp.
GCGTGCCATTCGCGGTTGAGGTTGGTGCCGACCGCGTTGGTGCGGAGGTGCCCGCGGCGCGAGCCGTCGGGGTTCATGTTGGGGACGATGCGGAAGGTGCACGATTTGCGAAGCACTCGGGCGACCGGGTCGTCCTCGTCCGTGAGCTTCTCGAGCGCGCCTTCCATCCACCATTCGGCCATCGATTCGCCGGGGTGCTGGCGGGCGTAGAGCCATACGTTCAAGGGCCCATCGCCGATGGTCAGGCAGTCGATGTCCTGCCCGTCGAGGCTCTTGCCGAGCGAGCGATAGTCGACTCCGGGAAGCGCCGCGGTCTGGGTCACGAGGTCGTGGTGCCGCTCCATCGAATAAGGCGCGAAATAGGCGATCCAGACCAGGTCCTGCGGCGGGGTCAGGGTCATGGTGAGGACCCCGTCGGCGTAGCTCGTATCGCTGATGCGGACCCACTCCTCGCGGTCGAGGCTCATCACGCCTTTGTAGTCGGGCCAGCCGTTGGGATAGGCGGAAGCCGCGCAATTGGTGATGCGCAGCGTCACCTCGCGCCCCGCGGCTCCGGCGAGGCGGAAGTAGAACCACTGGTAGAAGTCGCTCATGTGGTCCTTGACGATCTCCAGGTCGACGCGGTCGCCGTCCTGCGAAATGACGCGGATGTTGCCGGCGTCGAAGGAGCTCGAAATGGTAATGGCCATGCTGGTGCTACTCGGCTGCTGAAGGATTGGCGCGGCTGATAGTGCGGCGGTCGGGTTGAGGCAAACGCGCTGGCGGGCAGCGGCGTAAATCCCTTGCTGCCGAGCGCGAAATGTGGACATTCGGCCCGGCGTTCGAGTGCGTGCCTTTGGCAAGGGGACCAATGGGATGATCAGCTGCGCCAGCCGCTATCTGCTCATGGCAACCGTCTTGTCCGCGACGCTCGTCGGAGCGCCCATTCCCGCCGCTGCCTACCCCCTCACCTCTCCGCACATCCCCGCGGCCTGCAATGCCCAGCTGGAGACCTATCTCCGCAGCACCGAGAAGGAGCTGGAGCAGACGGCCGCGCTTCGGCGTAGCGAGCGCGACCCGGACCCGGAAATGCAGCGACTGATGACGGAAGAAGCGGACCGCGTCGCCAAACAACTGGCCTCCTTCCGCGCGAACGGCGCCAACGACCCGGAATTTGCCGAGGCCTGGGCCTATCGCGCGAAGGTCCTCCCCTCGGCCTCGGTCGCCCAGTTGCAGCAGGGCCTCGCCGAGCTGCGCGAGGTCGACTCGCCGGCGAACCGCCTCGACATCTGCGTGCTCGAGACGGCGCTTGCGGCAAAGACCGGCGGATCGGCCGCCCCGGTGCCCACGCCACTGCGCCCGACGGTGATGCAGGAGGCGCACAACCCGGCGGGCGAAGCGAGCGATTGCCTCGAGGCGATCTTCCATCCCGACTTCGTCGCGCGCGGCATCAAGTCGAACATGGAAGCGGTCATCCGCAACAAATGCGCCCGGCCGGTCAGCGTCACCTGGTGCGTGAAGGGCTGGGACTGCAAGCCCGGCTATGCCAACCTCGGGACCGTGCCGGCGGGCGGCTATCACCCGGTCTCGTTCGTCTACAAGGGCCCGACGCGGATCGAGTTCGCCGGCTGCTACAACGGCTTCACGCGCGACCAGGGCGAGCTCGGCAGGAAGTTGCTCCACGCCTGCAAATGACGCCGATCGCCGGGCCGTCTCGCCCGGTCGAGGGACGCCTGGGTGAAAGCACTTGAACCGGGGCGGTGCCTCGGTTCTATTCGGGCCTTCGGCTTTGCGGGGGCGAGTGATGCGTAACCTGATCGACAAACGCGTGGCGAATGCCCTTTTCGCCGACGCGACCCTCCGCAAAGTCAAACTCTCCGAGGACGCTTCGGAGTTCGCCGATCGCTCCATCGAACTCGCCGACCGGACGCTCGATCTCGGGCTCGGCACCGTCGCCGACGGCGTGAAAACGGGCTGGGCGGCCGCCGAAAGGGTGCTTGCCGCCTATGCCGACCATTACGGCGGCTTGTGGGTCGGCGGGACCGCGACGCTGACGGCCGACGCGCTCGCGTTCGAGCCCAACGCCATGAACCGGCTGGTTCATGAGAACGGCGCCTCGTTGACGCTGGACCTGCCCCTGGCGGCAATCGATGACGTCGTCGCCCGTGGCGGCTTCGTCACCGGCATCATCGACGTCATTGCCGACGGGACGAGCTTCAGCATCCGCTGTTTCAAGTCAAAGCCATTCGCGGAAACCATCCGCTCCGCCATCGCCGCGGCAGCCCCCGGCTCAGCTCTTCGCTGACGCGCGCCGGCGCCTGGCCGGGCCCGCCGGCGCAATCGCCAGCAGGTCCTGCACCGAGCCGAGGTCTTGCCAGCGAGTTTCCGGAGAGCCGGCGGGGTAATCCGGCCAGCGGAGGAGGCGCACGGCTCGGTCCTCGCCCATCGCCGCGATCATCAGGTCGCGGCGGACCTTCTTCGGATCCTTTCCGTCTGGCTGATCGGCAATCACCGCGGTCAGTAGCTGGGTCGGACGGTCGCCGGGCACGCTCGACAGCTCCTGCTGCCGCCAGCGCCCGTTGCGCCGCTCGAAGTGAAGGAGGGCGCCGTGGTCGTCGACCGCGAGCAAGGCGGTCCTGCTTCCGGCGGCCGACACCGGCGCGACCGCGCGCACCGGCCGGTCGCCGAGGCGGCTCCAGTCGCCGCCATCGGCACCGGCATTGCGGACGAAGAGGTCGCCGTCGGCGGCGATCCCGAACAGCACGAGGCCCGGCTCCGCGCCCCGGCCCTTGCCCGGTTCGACCACGGGGACGACGTGCGCGAAATCGCCGCCGAGCCGGCGCCATTTCGCGCCCCGCCCCTTGCGCGGATCGTAGCGCGCCTGAAGCACCGCCCCGCGATCGTCGAGGTCGATAAGCTCGAGCATGTCGCCGACCGCGGCGACGGCGGGCGTCCCGCGGCCCGGGAGCTCGACCCGGGTCCACTCGCTGCCGCCCCCGGTCTTGGAGCGCTCGCGCCGGATCGAGCGGTGGTAGAAGGCGCCGTCGCCGCCCAGCGCAACGTCCTCGGTCCGCTCCTCGACGCCGCCAACGGCGAGCCGGGCGATGTCTCCCGGATCGGTCAGGAAGGTCGAGGATTGCGAAGGCGGGCCGAGCTTGCCCATCTTGGTCGAAACGACCGAGCCTTCGGTCGCGTTGACCATGAGGTGGCCGGCGACGACGAAATCGAGCGGCCAGTCGCCGGTCCTCAGCTCGAACGGGATCGACGTCCGGCCGGGATCGGTCTCGACGCTCTTGGTGATCGTCAGCTCGACGAACTCGGTCTGGCCGTCGTCTTCATATTTCCCACCGGGGCCGTCATAGACGGGCCGGATGCCCCTGGCGTGAATCCCGCCCCACGGGTCGCCATCGTCTTCGGAGGCGATCACCTGCAGCCACAGCTCGCGGTGAAC
>DASUXP010000183.1:0-3053 GCA_036377835.1 Sphingomicrobium sp.
GCTTCCCCCGGCCGAGGTGATGTGGGCCGGCAAGTACGTCCGCGCGCTGAAGCGCGGCAAATGGGAATTCGCCAGCCGCGCCAACGACATCAAGGCGGTGGTGATCCTCGCCGAGCATGAGGGCAAGACGATCCTCATCGATCAGCCGCGGGTCGCCGTCGGCGGGCGCTGCGTCGAGCTGCCGGCGGGCCTGGTCGGCGACGAGGATCCCGACGCCACGCCGGAGACGACCGCCGTCAAGGAGCTGGAGGAGGAAACCGGCTTCACCGCCGATCGGGTCGAGCGGCTCGGCGACTTTTATGCCTCGCCCGGGATGCTGTCAGAGAGCTTTACGCTCGTGCGAGCGCACGGCGTACGCAAAGTGGGCAAAGGCGGCGGCGACGAGAATGAGGACATCAACGTCCACCTCGTCGCCCGCCCCGACATCCCCGCCTTCGTCGAACGGATGCGCGCCGAAGGCTTCGCCATCGACGTCAAGCTGCTGATCTTTCTGGGCTACTGAACCGTCGCGGCGGGACGGCGTTCATGCCGGAGATGCCCCGCCTGCTCCACCTGTCCGACCTGCACTTCGGCGCGCACGACCCTGAGCTCGTCGCCGCGGTCGAGCGCAAGGCGCAGGCGCTCGAGCCCGACCTGGTCGTCGTCAGCGGCGACTTCACCCAGCGCGCCCGCACCGAGCAGTTTCGCGAGGCCTGCGCCTTCCTCGAGCGCTTGCGCGACCGTGGCTGCGAGGTGCTCGGGGTGCCCGGCAATCACGACGTGCCGCTGTATGACGTGCTCCGCCGCTTCCTCTCGCCGCTTGCCCGCTATCGCCGCTTCATCGATGAGACTCTGTGCCCCTTCGTCGAGCTGCCGGGAGTCGCGGTGCTGGGGATCAACACGGCGCGCTCGCTGACGTTCAAGGACGGCCGGATCGGCCGCGAGCAGATCGACTTCATCCGCGACGTCTTTTCGCGAACCCCGTCCGACAATGTGCGGGTGCTGGTCACGCATCATCCGTTGCTGGCGGTGCCCGTCGGCGAGAGCGTCGAGCGCGCCGTCGGCCGAAGCGAGCTCGCGCTCGATGCGATCGAGCAGGCCGGGGTCGACCTGCTGCTCGCCGGGCATGCGCACCATGCGTCGGTGCTGGATGCGAGCGACCTCGTCACCCGCGCCGGCGGTGCGCTGGTGATCCAGGCCGGCACCGCGACCTCGACCCGTGTCCGCGAGCAGAGCCAGAGCTTCAACGTGATCGATATCGAGGACGGACGCGTGACGATGACCGTGGAATGCTGGTGCGAAGAGGGCTTCCGGCCGCTCGATCCCAAGGGCTTCGAATATCACGACGGGCGCTGGCGCATATTGAAAGCGGCCGAGCCGGCGCACTAAGAGCGGCAAGGATGCCGCTTCCGCCCGATTTCGACCTCGACGATTTCGTCCGTCTCGCGCTGGCCGAGGACCTCGGCCGGGGAGGGGACGTCACCTCGAGCGCGACGATTCCGGCCGAGGCGCGCTTCACTGCCGTCATGAATTGCCGCGAGCCGATAGTCGTCGCCGGCCTGGACATCGCCGCCGCCTTCTTCCGCGCGCTCGATCCCGAGGCCGGCATGAGAATGCTGGCGAGCGATGGCGACCGCACCGAGAGCGGCGCCGTGCTCATGCGCCTCGAAGGCAATGCCCGGGCGATGCTCACCGCCGAGCGGTCGGCGCTCAACACGCTGCAGCATCTCTCCGGCATCGCCACGCTGACCCGCCTCTATGTCGACGCGATCGCCGGGACCGGCGCCATCCTGCTCGACACGCGCAAGACCATTCCGGGGCTTCGCCTGCTGGAGAAATATGCGGCGCGCATGGGCGGCGCCGAGAACCACCGGATGCGGCTCGACGACGGGATGCTGATCAAGGACAATCACGTCGGCGTCTGCGGCGGAGTGGCCGAGGCGGTGCGGCGGGCGAAAGCGGCGAATAGCGGCCTCCAGGTCCAGGTCGAGGTCGACCGCATCGCGCAGATCGAGCCGGCGCTGGAGGCGGGCGCGGACCGGCTGCTGCTCGACAACATGCCGCCGCCGATTTTGCGCGAGGCGGTGGCGCTCGTCGCGGGGCGGGTGCCGCTGGAGGCCTCCGGCGGGGTCCGCCTCGACACCATCCGGGCGATTGCCGAGACGGGCGTCGATTACATCTCGGTCGGACGGATTACGCAGTCGGCCCCTGCGGTCGATATCGGGCTCGATTACGCCGCCGGCTAGCAAGCGCCGAATTCGCCGCAATTTATTCGCATCTGTGTCAACAGCGCCCTATATGGCGCCCTTGTAGGCGCGATCGGCGCCGGGGAGAGAGGTTTTGTTCAAGGGCCTGAAGCCCATCTTGTACGCCGGGAAGGAAGTCTGGCCGCTGATCGAGGGCGGCAAGGGCGTCTCGGCGACCAATCATGCGAGCTCCGGCGCCTGGGCGGCGGCCGGCGGGATCGGCACGGTCTCCGCGGTCAATGCCGACAGCTACGATCCAGAAGGCCGCATCGTCCCCCAGGTCTATGAGGAGCTGACCCGCCGGGGGCGCCACGAAGAGCTGATCAAATATGCGATCGACGGCGCGGTCGCGCAGGTCCAGCGCGCCTATGAGATGGCCTCGGGCAAGGGCGCCATCAACATCAACGTCCTGTGGGAGATGGGCGGCGCGCAGCGCGTGCTGCACGGCGTTCTGGAGCGCACCAAGGGCCTGGTCAGCGGAGTCACCTGCGGCGCCGGCATGCCCTACAAGCTCTCCGAGATCGCCGCATCCTATGGCGTGAATTACCTGCCGATCATCAGCTCCGCGCGTGCCTTCCGGGCGCTGTGGAAGCGCGCCTATCACAAGGCCGCCGACTGGCTCGCCGCGGTGGTCTACGAGGACCCCTGGCTCGCCGGCGGGCACAACGGCCTCTCCAACGCCGAAGACCCGCGCAAGCCGCAGGACCCCTATCCGCGGGTCAAGGAGTTGCGCGAGACGATGCGCGCCGAAGGCATCGCCGACACCGTCCCCATCGTCATGGCCGGCGGGGTGTGGCGGCTCGACGAGTGGGACCATTGGATCGACAA
>DASUXP010000184.1:0-10340 GCA_036377835.1 Sphingomicrobium sp.
GCCTCTTGTCCGAGGCGCGCGAACGTGCCCGCAGCGAGCGGCGCCCGTGCCGGTGCCGCCGATGCTGGCAAAGCGAGGCCCAGTGCGAGCGCCGCGAGGAGGAAGCCACCGGTCATTGGACGCAACTGATAGCACAGCTAATGAGCGCGCCATGAATCACGACGATTTCGACGAGCAGACGGCGACCCTAAGCTTTGCCGAGACCTTCGCTCCGCCCGAACGCGCCTCGACCCGGCTGTACCTGATCAGCCCTCAGGACGTCGCCGGCGAATTTCCCGGCTGGCTGAAGGCCGCGCTCGAGCCGGGGCTCGCTGCCGCGTTCCAGCTGCGCGTCAAGGACGTCGCCGAAGACGAGCTGGCGCGGCTCGCCGAACCGCTGCAGCGAGTCTGCGCCGATGCCGGCGTTGCGTTCATCGTCAACGACAGCATGGCGCTGGCCAGGAGGATAGGGGCCGATGGCGTGCACCTCGGGCAAAGCGACGGCGACATCCGAGCGGCCCGGGCTCTGCTTGGTCCCTCGGCGCAGATCGGCAAGACCTGCCACGACAGCCGCCATTTCGCGATGGAAGCGGGCGAGGCGGGAGCCGATTATGTCGCATTCGGCGCGTTTTACCCGACCACCACCAAGCCGTCGCACTATCGTCCCGACCCCTCGATCCTCTCCTGGTGGTCGACCCTGTTCGAGATTCCTTGCGTCGCGATCGGCGGAATCACGCCCGATAACGCGCGTCCGCTGGTCGAGGCCGGAGCCGATTTTCTCGCGGTGTGCCAGGCTGTGTGGGGCGAGGACGATCCGGCGGCCGCGGTCGAGGCGTTTGCAGCGGTGATTACCAAAGAGGGGTGATGATGAAACGAACCTTCATGTTCGCGATCCTGGCCGGGCCGATCATGGCCGCATGCGTTGCATCGGCGGCGGAGCCCAAGCCGCGCAACCTTTCCGATACCGAACTGCTGCGCATGGATTCGAGCCCCTTCGACAAGAAGGCGATGATGTTCAAAAGCGTGGTCCTCGGGCGCCACAAGGGGACGCTCGTCGTCGCGGATTTTCCCTGCGGGGACGTGTGCCCCGCGGCCACCCGGCGGATCATCCACTATCAGGTGGAGGCGTCGAATTGCGCCGGCGTCGGGGGCGTCGTCGTGCAGGAATTTGTCCCGCGGGGACCGGCCGTCGCGCGCAAGGCGTTTTGCAAGCCGCCGGTGCTCGCCAATACGAAGCGCTGAGCCTAGCGGTTGATCTGCCCGACCATCGACTTCAGCGACCGTGCATCGTGGACGGCGTGGCCGTGGATGTCGTTGTTGAAATAGCACCACACGCTCCGGCGCGAGCGCGCCTGCTCGACGATCCAGTCGGCCCAGCCGAGCAGGTCCTCGTCGGAATAGCGGCCCCAATATTTGCCCGCGGCGCCGTGGAAGCGGACATAAGCGGTCGGCCCGTCGGCGACGCGTTCGCTGGCCGAGCCGGGCATGTCGTGGACGCAGAAGCTCGCGCCGTACCGCTCAAGCAACGCATAGGTGGCAGGGACGTACCAGCTCTTGTCGCGGAACTCGAAGACGTTGGCGAGGTCGCGTGGCACGAGCTTCAGGAAGGTCTCGAGCCTGTCGAGGTCGAGCTTGAGGCTCGGCGGGAGTTGGTAAAGCAGCGGCCCTAGGGCGCCCTCCAACCGCCGCGTGAGCGCGACGAATTCGGCCAGCGCGCCCTCGCATCCCGTGAGCTTCTTCATGTGGGTGATGAATCGGTTGACCTTGACGGCGTAGCGGAAACCCGGCGGCGCCCTGTCCCGCCAGCCGTCGAACGTCTCGGACTTGGGCACGCGATAGAAGCTGGCGTTGATCTCGACCGTGTCGAAATCCTCGGCATAGCGCTCGAACCACAGCCGCTGGGGCAGGCCCTCGGGATAGAGGATCCCGCGCCAATGCTCGTACACCCAGCCTGAGCAGCCGATGTGCGCGCTGCCGAATGCCTGGGAGCCAGTTTCCGCCTGCATCGTTCCAACCGCCGAACCATCGGCTGTGGAGGAGAGTTTCGTTGCGCCGCATCGCCTTGCTTGTCGCCATTGCCGCGCTGGGCGCCGCCGCGCCCGCCCAGCAGCCCAGGCCGGCCCAGTCGTGGGTCGCGCCCGGCACGCCCGGCTCGCCGATCGACGGCGAGCTGTTCCATGCCCAGGTGCTGCTCGACAGTGCCGGCTTTTCGCCCGGCACCATCGACGGCAAGAAAGGATCGTCGCTGACCGAGGCGATCCACGGCTTCCAGGAGGCGAAGGGGCTCGAGGCCACCGGCCGCCTCGACACCCCGACCCGGCAGGCCCTGCTGCGGCAGAACCGCCCCTCGACGGTTTACGTGAAACTGGGCCACGACGATGTGGTCGGCCGCTTCGTCTATCCGATTCCGAAGAAGTATGAGGCGCAGGCAGATTTGCCGTTCCTCGGCTATCGCAACATGCTCGAGAAGCTCGCCGAGCGCTATCACACGACGCCCGCGACGGTGGTCGCCTTGAACGGTCCGGAAAAGCTGATCGGCGTGGGCCAGACGCTGCGGCTGCCGAACGTCGTCCCCGTATCGCGCGATTATGGCGCCGCGATCAACGACAAGCAGAAGCAGTTACTGAGTCTGCTCAACGTCGAGGGCAATTTGCCGCGCGGGAGCTATATCGTCGTCGACAAGTCCGAAGGCACGCTCCAGGTGTTCAATGGGCCGGTGCCGGGGGAAGGCGATGTGCCGAGCTACGGGCAGCTCCTCGCGCAGTTCCCGGTGACCACCGGCTCCAGCCACGACCCGCTGCCGCTCGGGACCTGGAAGGCGACGACCTATTCCTTCCTGCCCCCGTTCAACTTCCAGCCGGACCTGTTCTGGGACGTCAGCGACGAGAAAGCGGAGCAGAAGCTCCCGCCCGGGCCGAACGGGCCGGTCGGAGTCGCTTGGCTCGACCTTTCCAAGGAGCATTACGGAATCCACGGGACCAGCGAGCCGCAGACCATCGGCAAGACCGAAAGCCACGGCTGCCTGCGCCTGACCAACTGGGACGTGATGCGGCTTTCGAGCATGATGAAGCCGGGCTTCACCGCGATCTTCAAGGCCTAGGGCGGCGCATCTGAAGATCGCCGCCACAGCCCTGTTCACAGCCGTCCTTACGGCGGTGGTGACCAGCGCCTTCTGGATCTGGTTCTACAATTTCGTGCCGTCGAGCGCGGCCGACGTGACCCGCGTCGGCAACGTGGTCGCCGTCAAGCCCGACAAGGCGCCGCCGGTGGTCGTCGCGCAGCAGGTGGCGGTGGCGCCCTCGGGGCTCGCGATCCCGGTCATGGGGGTCAAAGCGGAGCAGCTCAGCGACACCTACGACGATGCCCGGGGCGCCGGGCGAAGGCACGACGCGATCGACATCATGGCCGCCGAAGGGACGCCGGTAATCGCCGCGGCCGACGGTGAGGTCGAGAAATTGTTCAACAGCGTGCGGGGCGGCCTCACCATCTATGTCCGCTCGCCCGACCGCAACTGGACCTATTACTACGCGCATCTGTCGGGCTACGCGCCCGGGCTTCAGGAAGGCCAGCAGGTGAAGCGCGGCCAGGTAATCGGCCGCGTCGGCCATACCGGCGATGCCAGCGCGGCCGGCCCGCACCTTCATTTCGCGATCAACCGCATGGCGCCCGGCGAGCGCTGGTGGCGCGGCACGCCGATCAATCCCTTTCCGCTGCTTGCCGGGGAAAAGGCGAGCGGGTAGGGGGTCCGACTACTCCGTGCTTCGATACGGCACTTCGGCTTCGCTCAGTGCCTACTCAGCATGAGCGGCCTTGTAACCCGCTCATCCTGAGTAGCGGCTGAGCCTGTCGAAGCCGCGTATCGAAGGAAGCACGGTTCTTTCAAAGGTTCAGGCGAATGAAAATCTCCGGCGTGGACATCCGTCCCGGCAACATCATCGAATATGAAGGCGGCATCTGGCGCGCGGTGAAGATCCAGCACACCCAGCCGGGCAAGGGCGGTGCCTACATGCAGGTCGAGATGAAGAATCTCATCGACGGCCGCAAGACCAACGTCCGCTTCCGCTCCGCCGAGACGGTCGAGCGCGTCCGCCTCGATACCAAGGACTTCCAGTTCCTCTATCACGACGGCGACATGCTGACGTTCATGGACAAGGACAATTACGAGCAGATCAGCCTTCCCGCAGACCTGCTCGGCGAGGCCGGCGACTTCCTCCAGGACGGCATGGACGTGGTGATGGAGCTCTACAACGAGCGGCCGATCAGCGTTCAGCTGCCCGACCAGGTCGAGGCCACGATCGTCGAGGCCGACGCGGTGGTGAAGGGCCAGACGGCGAGCTCGAGCTACAAGCCGGCGGTGCTCGACAATGGCGTGCGCGTCATGGTGCCGCCGCACATCAGCTCGGGAACGCGCATCGTCGTCGACGTCTACAACCGCGAATATGTGAGGCGGGCTGATTAAGCTTTCCCCTCCCTTCAAGGGAGGGGCAGGGGTGGGTGCGAGCGTCGGCGAGCCAGAAGACCCATCCCGCAACGTGAACTGAAGTGAAGCCGGAAGCATTGAGCTTCCGCCTCCACTCACCCACCCCAAATCCCCTCCCTTGAAGGGAGGGGTGGAGGAAACAATTGGTAGCCCATTCCGGCCTCATCACCGTCATGCAACGCGCCGCGCGCAAGGCGGCGCCGCGGCTTCGCCGCGACTTCGGCGAGGTCGAGCAACTGCAGGTCAGCCGCAAGGGGCCGGCGGACTTCGTTTCCATGGCCGACAAGCGCGCCGAAGCGACGATCGTCGAGGAGCTGCGGACCGCGCGCCCCGACTGGGGCATGCTGCTCGAGGAAGGCGGGGAGGTCGAAGGCCATCCCGACAAGCCGCGGTGGATCGTCGACCCCTTGGACGGCACTACCAACTTCCTCCACGGCGTCCCGCATTTCGCAATCTCCATCGCTGTCGAGGAGAAGAAGCCCGGCGGCGGCAGCGAGATCAGCCACGCGCTTGTCTACCAGCCGCTGACCGACGAGAGCTTCTGGGCGGAAAAGGGCAGGGGCGCCTGGCTCCACGACGCGCGGCTTCGCGTGTCGGCTCGGCGCGACCTTGCGGAAAGCCTGATCGGCACCGGGATCCCGCATTGCGGGCGCGGCGACGCGGCGCGCTGGGCGAAGATCTACGCCGCTGTCGGGCCGCAGGTCTCCGGCGTGCGCCGCTTCGGATCCGCCGCCCTCGACCTGGCGTGGGTGGCGGCAGGTCGAATGGACGGTTTCTGGGAGGACGATCTCGACTTGTGGGACACGGCCGCAGGCGTGCTCCTGGTCAAGGAAGCGGGCGGTTTCGTCACCGATTACCGCGGCGCCGACCGGTCGTTCGAGCGCGGCGAATATGTCGCCGGCTCGGCCGCGATCCACAGCAAGCTTCAGAAGCTGGTCGCCGGGGCGCTGCGCTAGACGCGAGTAGCCCCGGCGCGGCGCCTTACTGCCGGTAGCCGATGTGCTTTTCGAAGCGGGAAAGGACGCTCGACCAGAATTCGATATTGTCGATGAACAGCAGCGGGCTGAGGCCGCCGTCGTCGAGGTCGACGTCCATTTCCAGGATCGGGTCGTTTTCCTTGTCGAGATAGGCGCGGCCGAAGCGTTGGGTCCGATTCCACTCGTTGATCGTGGTCAGCGGCGGGCTCGCCTTCAGGTGATAGCCGGAGTGGAACTGCACCGTCGCGCACTCGCGGTGGTTGGTGCAATTGTAGAAGAAGATCTGGAAGGTGGTCCCCGACACCCCGCTCGAGATCATCGGGTCGCCGACCCGGTCGGTGCCGAGGGTCGCGGCATAGCCGCTCGCCTGGAGCGCCTTGACCAGGGATTGCGGGTCCTGCGCGCGAACCATCTGCGCGGTTGCCGGTGTTGCTGCTGCCAGCGCCAGCAGCGCCGCGAACTTCAAATATGCCATCACATGTCCCCCCTGACTGATGCGCAAAGCTGTTCGCGACGCCGCCCGCTGTCAATGCCGTTCGTGACGGTTGCCCGCTTGGGCTCGCTGCCCTAAAGCGCGCGCAAATTCGAAGTTCGGAGTTTCCCCTTGGCAAGCGTCGCCGCCGGCTACCTGCCGATCCTGCTGTTCCTGATCATCGCTCTCGGGCTTTCCGCGGGCTTCGTCGTGCTGCCCATGCTGGTCGCGCGGCTGACCGGCGTGCACAAGCCCGACCCGGTCAAGCTCAGCGAATATGAATGCGGCTTCCCGGCTTTCGAAGACGCCCGCGCCGAGTTCGACGTGCGCTTCTACCTCGTCGCCATCCTGTTCATCGTTTTCGACCTCGAGGCGGCCTTTCTCTTTCCCTGGGCGGTGAGCCTCGACTTCACCCGAATCTCCGGGTGGGTGGCGATGATGATCTTCCTCGTCGAGCTCGGGCTCGGGCTCGCCTACGCGTGGAAGAAAGGGGCGCTCGAATGGGAGTGATGCTCCGCCCGAACGAA
The DNA here is from genome assembly GCA_036377835.1 of Sphingomicrobium sp. Lineage (GTDB taxonomy): Bacteria > Pseudomonadota > Alphaproteobacteria > Sphingomonadales > Sphingomonadaceae > Sphingomicrobium. The sequence continues at coordinate 6,436 of DASUXP010000184.1, forward strand.
GACCCGATGCCGAGCGAGGAGGAGCTGGCGCGCCTCGCCGGCCTCGTTCCCGGCGACATCGACAGGAAGCACCTCGAGGAACTGCGCCGCAACCTCGACGAAAAAGGATTCATGGTCACCACGGCCGAGGAGCTGTTCACCTGGGCGCGCACCGGCTCCTTGTGGTGGATGACCTTCGGCCTCGCCTGCTGCGCGGTCGAGATGATCCATGTGAACATGCCGCGCTATGACCTTGAAAGATTTGGCGCCGCCCCGCGCGCGTCCCCCCGCCAGTCGGACGTGATGATCGTCGCGGGGACGCTGTGCAACAAGATGGCCGCGCCGCTGCGCCGGGTGTACGACCAGATGAGCGAGCCGCGCTACGTCATCTCGATGGGCAGCTGCGCCAACGGCGGCGGCTATTATCATTACAGCTACTCGGTGGTCCGCGGCTGCGACCGCATCGTCCCGGTCGACATCTACGTCCCCGGCTGCCCGCCGACGGCGGAGGCGCTGCTCTACGGCATCCTCCAGCTGCAGCGGAAGATCCGCCGCGAAGGGACGATCGAGCGGTGACCGCGCTCCACCTTCCCCGAATGGCCTCCGACGACGGCGTGATCGACGCCGCCAGGAAGGCGCTCGGCGATGCGATCCTCGCGGTGAAGGACCATGTCGGCGAGATCACGCTGACGGTGAAGCGCGACGAGATCGAGCGCGTTCTCAAGGCTTTGCGCGACACGCCTGGACTCGAATATCAGCAGCTGATGGAGATTGCCGGGGTCGATTACCCCGATCGCGCCGAGCGGTTCGAAGTGGTCTATCACCTGCTCTCGCTGACGAAGAACCGCCGCATCCGGGTCAAGGTCGCGACCGACGAGGCGACGCCCGTGCCGACCGTCACCACCTTGTGGCCGGTCGCCGGCTGGCTCGAGCGCGAGGTGTTCGACATGTACGGCGTCGGTTTCGCGGGCAACCCGGACCTCCGCCGCATCCTCACCGATTACGGGTTCGAAGGCTATCCGCAGCGCAAGGACTTTCCCCTCACCGGCCATGTCGAGCTGCGCTATTCGGAAGCCGAGAAGCGCGTGGTCTATGAGCCGGTGCAGCTGCCGCAGGATTTCCGCACCTTCGACTTCCTGATGCCGTGGGAGGGGCCGGAATACCGCTTGCCCGGTGACGAGAAGGCGACCGCCGAGGCCGCGGGCGCACCATCGCCCGCGCCGGCGCCCAATGCGCCCTCATCGGAGAACCCGAAAACCCCGGCGAAGACACCGAAGACCACCGAAACGCCCGCCGACACAGGCGGAGGCAAGCCGGCCGATGTCCAGGCGACGAAGGAAGCGCGCAAGCCCCGCGCCGCCAAGGCCGCCAAGGAGGTCAGCAAGCCCGAGGCGGGACCGGCGCCCAAGCCGAAGACCCGCGGCCGCCGCCGTCCCGGTGGAGGCGCGGCGTGACCGACACCCGCACCGAGGAGCGCAGCCGCAAGCGCACGGTCGAGGTCACGGCCGGCGGGCCGGACCCGCTGCCCCAGCCTCGCACCGCCGGCGACGAGGCGATCGCCAATTACACGATCAATTTCGGGCCCCAGCACCCGGCGGCGCACGGCGTCCTGCGCCTGATCATGGAGCTCGACGGGGAGATCGTCGAGCGCGTTGATCCGCACATCGGGCTGCTCCACCGCGGCACCGAGAAGCTGATCGAGTACAAGACCTACGCCCAGGCGCTGCCCTACTTCGACCGGCTCGATTATTGCTCGCCGATGTGCATGGAGCACAGCTTCGTGCTCGCCATCGAGAAATTGATGGGGCTCGAGGTGCCGATCCGCGCCCAATATATCCGCGTGCTGATGGCGGAGCTGACCCGCATCTCCAACCACATGCTCCAGCTCGGCAGCCATATCTTCGACAATGGCGCGATGACCCCCAACCTGTGGCTGTTCGAGGTGCGCGAGGACACGCTGCAATTCTACGAGCGGGCATCGGGCGCCAGGATGCACGCCAATTATTTCCGCGCCGGCGGCGTGCGCTACGACCTCACCGACAAGTTCCTCGAGGACCTCGGCGACTTCCTCGATCACCGGCTGCAGATTTTCGAGGATGCGATCGCGCTGGTCGACGACAACCGCATCTTCAAGCAGCGCAACGTCGACATCGCCAAAGTCAGCAAGGAAGACGCGATCGCCTGGGGCTTCTCCGGCCCGATGATCCGCGCCGCGGGCATCCCGTGGGACATCCGCAAGTCGCAGCCCTACGAAGTCTATGACCGCATGGAGTTCGACATCCCCGTCGGCACGAACAGCGATTGCTACGACCGCTTCCTGGTGCGCTGCGAGGAGGTGCGGCAGTCAGCGAAGATCATGCGCCAGTGCCTCGAGCAGATGCCCAAAGGGCCCGTGGGGAGCGAGGACCGCAAGGTCTTTCCGCCGATGCGCGCCGAGATGAAGACCTCGATGGAGGCGCTGATCCATCACTTCAAGCTCTACACCGAGGGCTATCACGTGCCCGCCGGCGAGGTTTACGTCGCGACCGAGAGCCCCAAGGGCGAGTTCGGCGTCTATCTGGTCGCCGACGGCACCAACAAGCCCTACCGCTGCAAGATCCGCCCGACCGCATTCAGCCACCTCCAGGCCATGGACTTCATGATGAAGGGCCACATGCTCGCCGACACCACCGCGGTGCTGAGCGCGATCGACGTGGTGTTCGGGGAGTGCGACCGGTGAACGTATTCGAAGCGGTGAACGGCACGTTTGAGCATCTGATTCGTAAACTCCCTCGGTGGGCCGGCATTTTGATCTTGTTCTGGCTGCTGTTTGCTGGATTGACGTACTTCGGCGCGATCGCGTTGCCTGAAATCGGCTGGTGGCGTCTTCTGGTGATGGCGCCAATGGTTGTCATCGTCCTGGCCGCGTTGCTTCAGATGGTGATTTACGCGGCTACCTGGGTTTCGGCGCCCGCGCGGTGGTTGCTGAAGAAATGGAGGGCGCACTGATGGCCGGCGCAGCGTCCATCCTAGACGAGGCCGCTGAGCGCGCGCGATGGGAGGGCTTCGCCTGGACGCCGGAAAATGCGGGAAAGGCAAAGGAGATCGTCGCGCGCTACCCCGAGGGGCGGCAGCAATCGGCGGTGATCCCCTTGCTCGACCTCGCGCAGCGGCAGGTCGGGGCGGAGACCCGGACGCAGGGCTGGCTGCCGATTCCAGTGATGGAATATGTCGGGAAAGAGCTCGGCATGGCCTATGTCCGCGTGCTCGAGGTCGCGACCTTCTACACCATGTTCAACCTGGCGCCGGTCGGCCGCTTCCACGTCCAGGTGTGCGGGACGACGCCATGCATGCTGCGCGGCTCGGACGACGTGTTCGCGGCGTGCAAGAAGCGGGGCCTCAAGAAGGGCCACACGACCGAGGACGGGTTGTTCACTTTGACCGAAGTCGAGTGCCTCGGCGCCTGCGCCAACGCGCCGATGGTCCAGATCAACGACGACAATTACGAGGACCTGACCGAGGAGAGCATGGGCGCCATCCTCGATGCCCTCGCCCGCGGCGAGACCCCGAAGGCGGGCCCGCAGATCGACCGCCAGACCAGCTGCCCGGTCGGCGGCCCCACCACACTCAAGAAAATGGCCGAGCGCAATTACGATTACCGACCGCAATGGGGCGGCCCGGCGGGGGAGGGCGCGTAATGGCGCGCTGTATCGTCATTGCGAGCGCAGCGAAGCAATCCAGCTTTTGTGGATTGCCACGTCGCCTTTGGCTCCTCGCAATGACGGGAGGAAATCGCCCATGAAGGACATCCTCAAGCTCGTCGTTGCGATCCTGATCATCGTCGTCGCGTGGAAGATTTTGAAGGGGATCATCGGCCTCCTCGTCGGCCTCGTGGTCGCGGGGCTGGTGGTCTACGGCGCGATGAAGCTGATCGACGGGAACAAGCG
>DASUXP010000185.1:0-12401 GCA_036377835.1 Sphingomicrobium sp.
GTCTCGCGCAGCTTGCCCGCGGTGTAGGCGTAGATGGTGTAGGAGACGAGCCGCCCGGCGAAGAAAGCCGCAGTGAAGCCAAGCAGGCGCATCCCGGCAAGCCCGGCGGCTTCGAACAGCTGCGCCGAGGGGACCGGCGACAGAGCGAACAGCCCGAGTGCGAGGATCGTGTTCCGCTTGCGCTGTTCGAGCGCCTGCCGGGCCGCGCCGAGGTTTCTGCGGCTCTTCGCCGACAGATGCCGGCCGAAGAAGCGGAAGGCGTAAGCGAGCACCAGCCGGCCGCACGCCGCGGCGCCGGCGCCGATCAGCACGATCGCCCAGGTCGGCATGTCGGTGTTCAGGCGATAGACCACGAGGATGGTCCAGGTCGGCGGCCCGAACGCCGGCAGCAGGTTCACTCCGAACACGATGAGGAAGAGGACCAGATGCTCTTCCATCAGCGCTCCGGCAGCAGCAGGCTCGCGTCGCCGTAGCTGTAGAAGCGATAGCCCTCACGGATGGCGTGACCATAGGCCGACTTCATGACGTCGAGCCCCATCACCGCGCTGACCAGCATGAACAGCGTCGACCTGGGCAGATGGAAGTTGGTGATGAGACCGTCGATCGCCCTGAAGCGGTAGCCAGGGGTGATGAAGATCGCGGTGTCGCCCTCGAACGGGCGGATGGTGCCGTCCTCGTCCGCGGCGCTTTCGAGCAGGCGCAGGCTGGTCGTCCCCACCGAGATCAGCCGCCCGCCGGACGCGCGCACGGCGTTCAACCGCTCGGCCGTGGCCACGTCGATCCGCCCCCATTCGGCGTGCATCTTGTGCTCTTCGATCTTCTCCGACTTGACCGGCAGGAAGGTCCCCGCGCCGACGTGCAGGGTCAGCGTCTCGCGGCCGATTCCGCGCGCGTCGAGCGCCTCGACCAGCCGTTCGGTGAAGTGCAGCGCCGCCGTGGGCGCGGCGACCGCCCCCTCCTCGCGCGCGAACAGGGTCTGGTAGTCCTGCCGGTCGGCCTCGTCGACGGCGCGGCGCGACGCGATGTATGGCGGCAGCGGCATCCGCCCTGCCCGCTCGAGCAGCAGCTCAACCGGCTCCTGTCCGTGGAAGTGCAGCAGCGCCGAACCGTCTTCGGCCTTGCCGACCACCGAGGCGGTGACATGCTCGCCGAAGTCGATGCTGTCGCCGGCGCGGACCCTTTTCGCATTGCGCAGGAACGCCCACCATTCGCGTGCGCCCTCGCGCTTGTGCAAGGTCGCGCCGATGCTCGCCTCGCCGCGCCGCCCTTCGAGCTGCGCGGGGATGACCTTGGTATCGTTGAACACCAGCACGTCGCCGGGCTCGAGCAGCTTCGGCAGGTCGAGCATCTGGCAGTCGGCGATCTCGGAGCCGCGGACGAAAAGCAGCCGCGCACTGTCGCGCGGCCGCGCCGGGCGAAGGGCGATGCGCTCGGCGGGCAGGTCGAAGTCGAAGTCGGCGACGCGCATGTGCGTGGCCTTAGCCCAAATCCGTTCGTCCTGAGGAGCCGCTGAGCGAAGCCGAAGCGGCGTCTCGAAGGACAGTCCTTCGAGACGGGCCCTCGACTGCGCTCGGTCCCTCCTCAGGACGAACGGGTTTAACGGGGACTGTCGCCCAGATACGCCTTCACGATCTTGGTCGGCTCCGCGGGCGGCTCGCCGGGGGCGATGCGGTCGACCGCGTCCATGCCGGATTCGACGCGGCCCCAGACGGTGTAATTGCCGTCGATCGCGCCATTGGGGACGAACATGATGAAGAACTGGCTGTTGGCCGTGTCGGGCTGGTCCGTCCGAGCGGCGGCGACGGTTCCCCGCATCACCGGGATGGCGCTGAACTCGGCCTTCAGGTCGGGCAGGCTCGATCCGCCGGTGCCGTCACCCTTGGGATCGCCGCCCTGGGCCATGAAGCCGGGGATCACGCGGTGGAACGGAAGCCCGTTGTAAAAGCCCTCCCGAACCAGGGTCTGGATGCGCTCGACGTGGTGCGGAGCGATGTCGGGCCGCATCTGGATCACCACCGTCCCGCCGTTCGACAATTCGAGGTACAGCTTGTTCGCGGGGTTTGCGGCGACGTCGGCCGGCGCAGCGACGCTCGGAGCCGCCGGGGCAGCGGCCGGCGGAGGGGCGGCAGCGATCAGGCTGAAGGCGATGAGCGGCAACGCAAACAGAGCTTTGGACACGTGGAATACCCCTCCCTTCGGGCAAGCGGCAGCTAATGTGGAAGGCCGGCTGACGCCAGCGTTAATGGCGGCCGTCGAGGTGCCGCTTGACGTCGGCAGCGACCGCCGGGGTGACGAACTTGTCGATCGACCCGCCGTAGCGCGCGATCTCCTTCACCAGCTTGGACGCGATCGGCTGCAGCGACACGTCGGCCATCAGGAAGACCGTTTCGATATCGTCGTTCAATTGCTGGTTCATCCCCGCCATCTGGAACTCATATTCGAAGTCGGCGACGGCCCTCAGGCCCCGCAGGATCGCGGTCGCGCCCTGCTTTTCGGCGAACTCCATCAGCAGCGAATCGAACTCGACCACCTCGATGTTGCCGGGGATGTCCGCGACCTCTCGCCGGACCATCGCCAGTCGCTCGGCGACCGAGAACATCGGCTCCTTCGACGGGTTGGTGGTGACCCCGACGACCAGCTTGTCGACGAGGTGCGCGCCGCGGCGGATGATGTCGAGGTGTCCGAGCGTAATCGGGTCGAACGTCCCCGGATAGACTGCGATCTTCACGGCGGCGCTCCCCTAATGATCCCGCTCGATAGCAAAGCGAGCGATCGCGCGCAGCAGATCGGCTTCCGGCCCGTGATCGGACAAATGCTCGATCGCCTGGCTGACGAGGAACTCGGCCTGCTGCCGCGCCCGCTCCGGCCCGAGCAGCGAGACGAAAGTCGCCTTCCCTGCATGAGCGTCCTTGCCGGTGCGCTTGCCCGCCGCCGCCTCGTCGCCGCTGTGGTCGATGAGGTCGTCGGTGATCTGGAAGGCGAGCCCGATGTTGCGGGCATAGCCGCGGTAGGGCGTTCGCGCCTCGTGCGACAGTCGGACCATGATGCACGCGGCCTCGACCGAATATTCGATCAGCGCCCCGGTCTTGAGCTGCTGCAGGCGGGTGATCGCGGTGAGGTCGAGTTCGCGGCCCTCGGCGACGAGGTCCATCATCTGCCCGCCCGCCATTCCCGCAGGGCCGGCGGCACGGGCCAGCTCGAGCACCAGGTCGGAGCGGACCCACGGGTCGTCGTGAGTCGCCTGATGCGCGAGTATCTCGAAGGCGAGCGCGTGGAGGCTGTCGCCGGCGAGCACCGCTTCCGCCTCGCCGAACGCCTTGTGCACCGTCGCCTTGCCGCGCCTCAAGTCGGCATCGTCCATGCACGGCAGATCGTCGTGGATCAGCGAATAGACGTGGATCGCCTCGATCGCGCAGCCGACCCGAAGCGCCCGCTCGCGATCGATGGCGAACAGGCGCGAGCCGGCGATGGTGAGCAACGGTCGAAGGCGCTTGCCGCCGCCGATCGCCGCGTGGCGCATGGCTTGGTAGAGCCGCTCGCGGTTATCGCCGGTGGGCGGGAGCAGCCGGCCGAAGAAATCGTCGACGTCGGCCGAAACGCGCGCGGCTTCGGCGTCGAGCTCGGAGGCGAGCCGATCGACCGTCTCAACCGGCATCGAACGGCTTGACGCCCGCCGGCTTGCCGTCGCCGCCAAAGGCGATCTGCTCGATCCGCGCCTGGGCGTCCTTGAGGCGCGCCTCGCAATGGCGCTTCAGGCGGTCGCCCTCCTGGTAAAGCTCGATCGACTTGTCGAGCGGCGCCTCGCCCTTCTCGAGCGTGCGGACGATCTCCTCCAGCCGCGCGAGCGCGGCCTCGAAGCTCAGCTGGCTGACGTCATCGGCAGTGGTGGCCATGCCCGGCTATTGGCCCCCAGCGAGATGCGAATCAAGCATTCCCCCTCCCCTCGAGGGGAGGGGGTCAGGGAGCGGGGGAGTCGTGAAACAGCCCCTCTCCCCAACCCTCACCCCTGAAGGGGAGAGGGAGGTTCTCACTCCGTCGGGATGTTTTTGAAGGGGTCGCGGATGCCCGGCACGACCTCGTCGCGAAGCGCCTCCTCGCCGGCCTCGGCCAGCGCCGCCTCCGCATCGCGCGCATGCTGCTCGCGCTCGCGGCGGAGCTCCTCGATCAGCGCTTCGCGATCGCCTTCGAAGCGGGTGTCGACCGGCGCCGCGACGCCCGCCGCCTTGGCCGCCTTGGCGACGGCGGCGTCGAGCTCGCGCTGCGTCGTCAGGCCGAGCGTTACGGGGTCCTTGGCCGTGATGTTGGCCATGTTCCAGTGCGAGCGGTCGCGGATCGCGGCGATGGTCGTCCGGGTCGTACCAATCAGCTTCGAAATCTGGCCGTCGCTGACCTCGGGGTGGTTCTTGATGATCCAGGCAATGCCGTCGGGCTTGTCCTGACGCTTGGAGACCGGCGTGTAGCGCGGGCCCTTGGTGCGCCGCACCGGGTCCGGCGCCTTGTGCATCTGCATCCGGTAGTCGGGATCGGACTGGGCCTTCACGATCTCCTCGTGGGTCAGCTCGCCCGCGCGGATCGGGTCGCGGCCGGTGAGCTTGGTCGCCGCGGTATCGTCGGCGATCGCCTGCACCTCGAGGATGTGGAGGCCGCAGAATTCGGCGATCTGCTCGAAGGTCAGCGAACTGTTCTCGACCAGCCAGGAGGCGGTCGCGTGGGGCATCAGGGGCTGGGCCACTGGGGTTCTCCGGAATTTCAAAACAAATAGGGCCGCCCCTCGCGGAGCGGCCAGCGTCGGCGGCGATGTAGCCCTGCGCCGCGGTTCGGGCAAGGTGTCAGGCGTCCATCGCCACGTGCTTCGGATCGCGCATGATCCGCTCCATCCAGGCGATGACATTGGGGTAGAGCTCCAGATCGAAGCCGCCCTCGTCGGCGACATGGGTGTAAGCGAAGAGGCAGATGTCGGCGAGGCTCATCGCGTTGCCGACGAGCCACTCGCGGCCCTTCAGGTGCCGGTCCATCAGCTCCAGCGCCGCCGTTCCCGCCTGGCGCTTCAACGGGATCTGCAGCCGCTGGGCCTCGGTCAGCTGGTCGAGGCCGACCCAGCCCATCCAGAAGCGCAGCGTCGCAATGTTGGGCTCGTGATTATACTGCTCCCAGAACATCCAGTGCAGCATGTCGGCATGGTCGAAGCGGTCGGGCGGGATCAGGCCCGACCCGCCGGCGATGAAATAGCAGGCCGCGTTGCTCTCGGGGATGAAGCGGCCGCCTGCCTGCAATACCGGGATTCGGCCGTTGGCGTTCACTTTCGCGAGGAACTCGGACGTCCGGGTCTCGCCCTTCATGATGTCATATTCGCGCCGCTCCAGCGCCACTCCGGCATGGGCGGCGGCGAGGCGCACCTTGTAGCAATTGCCTGAGGCGGCATATTCGTGAAGGACCAGTGCCTCGCTCATTCGGAGGCGCTCACTTCCAGCACGATCTTGCCGACATGCTCGCCGGCCTCCATCCGGGCATGGGCGACCGCCGCCGCGGCCAGCGGGACGATGCTGTCAATCACCGGCCTCAGCTTTCCGCCCTCGACATAGGGCCAGACCGTCCTGGCGATCTCGTCGGCGACCATCGTCTTGAACTCGACCGACCGCGGCCGCAGCGTCGAGCCGGTGAGGGTCAGCCGCCGGCGCATCAGGTCGGGGATGGCGATCTCCGCCTTGGCGCCACGCTGGAAGGCGATCGACACATGGCGCCCGTCGTCGGCCAGCGCCCTGAGGTTGCGTGGCAGGTAGTCGCCGCCGACCATGTCGAGCACGACCGCGACCCCCCTGCCGCCGGTCAGCCGCTGCGCCTCCTCGACGAAATCGGCGGTCCGGTAATTGACCGCCGCTTCGGCGCCGATTTCGAGCGCGCGAGCGCATTTCTCATCGGTGCCGCAGGTCACGATTACCTTGAGCCCGAACAGCCGGCCGAGCGCGATCGCCATGGTGCCGATGCCGCTGGTGCCGCCGTGGACCAGCACCCAGTCGCCATCGGCGGCAAAGCCGCGCTCGAACAGGTTCACCCAGACGGTGAACAGGCTCTCCGGCATGGCAGCAGCCTCGACCATCGAGATGGCCGTTGGCACGGGCAGGCACATGTCGGCAGGTGCAACGACATATTCGGCATAGCCCCCACCCGGCAGCAGGCAGCAGACGCCGGTATTCATCAGTTCCAATGCAACGCCTTCGCCCATGGCTTCGACGAAGCCCGCGACTTCCAGCCCGAGAATGTCGGGCGCACCGGGCGGCGGCGGATAGAGGCCGCGGCGCTGGAGAATGTCGGGACGGTTCACGCCCGCTGCGACGACCCTGATCAGCACTTCGTCGGGTCCCGGATGGGGCACCGGCCGCTCGACCAGCGCCAGTTCCTCGGCGCCGTCGGGCTGCGGCGCGACGACGGCCATCATCGAGGAGGGAATGCTCGCCACGGCGGCGGAGTTATTGACCTCGCGCCCGCATGGGTCAACAATTCCGGGGATGGACCTTGACGACCTCTTCCCGAGCAAGCCCGGCGACCCTCTGGTCGAGCTCGCCCGGCAGGATCTCGACCCGATGTCGATCGAGGAGCTGAACGAGCGGATCGAGGCCCTCAGGGCGGAGATCGCCCGGGTCGAAGCCCACATGCAGCGCGCCGAGACCCACCGCTCCGCCGCCGAAGAGCTGTTCAAGAAATCCTGACCTCAATCCCGTTCATCCTGAGTAGGGTCTGAGCACGCGGAGCGTGTCGAAGACCCGTATCGAAGGACCGTCCTTCGATACGCCGTTTCGACAGGCTCAACGGCCACTCAGGACGAGCGGGGTTGGAAGGCCGCCCCGTTCACCCTCCGAACAGCCTGGCGCGATATTGTTGGGGAAAAGCCGCTCCCCCGCCCTTGATTGGCGGCGAGGAGCGTATGACATTGTTAACCATGTCGGTCGCATCCCTGGGGCCGACCGGGAGTAATCGTTTCAATGCCTTCATTCGCCCGCGAGCTCGAGCAGACCCTCCACAACGCGCTTGGGGAGGCGAGCCGCCGCCGCCACGAATATGCGACCCTCGAGCATCTGCTGATTGCTTTGATCGACGACGAGCATGCGTCGAAGGTGATGACCGCCTGCGGGGTGAGCCGCGACGAGCTGCGCGCGTCGGTCAAGCAATATCTCGACAATGAGCTGAGCGCGCTGGTCGCCGACAGCGCCACCGATCCCACCCCGACCAGCGGGTTCCAGCGCGTCGTTCAGCGGGCGATCCTCCACGTCCAGTCCTCGGGCCGCGATGAAGTGACCGGCGCCAACGTGCTCGTCGCCCTCTTCTCCGAGCGCGAGAGCTACGCAGTCTATTTCCTCCAGCAGCAGGACATGAGCCGCCTCGATGCGGTGACCTACATCAGCCACGGCGTCGGCAAGGGCGAAAGCACGGCCGAGAGCCGCCCGCCCGAAGGCGCCGAGGAGAAGAGCGAGAAGGAAGGCGGCAAGAAGGAATCCGCGCTCAAGCAGTTCACCGTCGACCTCAACGAGAAGGCTCGCGCCGGCAAGGTCGATCCGCTGATCGGCCGCATGCCGGAAGTCGACCGCACGGTTCAGATCCTCTGCCGTCGTTCGAAGAACAACCCGCTCTACGTCGGCGACCCCGGCGTCGGTAAGACGGCGATCGCCGAGGGCCTGGCGCGGAAGATCATCGAGGGCGACGTTCCGGACGTCCTCAAGGGTGCGACCATCTACGCCCTCGACATGGGCGCGCTGCTCGCCGGCACGCGCTATCGCGGCGATTTCGAGGAGCGGCTGAAGAGCGTCGTCGCCGAGCTCGAAAAGCTCCCCAACGCGATCCTGTTCATCGACGAGATCCACACGGTGATCGGCGCCGGCGCCACCTCGGGCGGCGCGATGGACGCCTCGAACCTGTTGAAGCCCGCGCTCTCCTCGGGCGCGATCCGCTGCATCGGCTCGACCACCTACAAGGAGTTCCGCAACCATTTCGAGAAGGACCGCGCGCTGCTTCGCCGGTTCCAGAAGATCGACGTCAACGAGCCGACGGTCGAGGACACGATCAAGATCATCGCCGGGCTGCGCAGCTCGTTCGAGCAGCATCACAATGTCCGCTATACCCCCGACGCGGTGAAAAGCGCAGTCGAGCTGTCGGCACGCTACATCCACGACCGCAAGCTGCCCGACAAGGCGATCGACGTGATCGACGAGGTCGGCGCAATGCAGATGCTGGTGCCGCCGAGCCGCCGCAAGAAGGTGATCACGCCCAAGGAGATCGAGGCCGTTGTCGCGACCATGGCGCGGATCCCGCCCAAGTCGGTCAGCGCCGACGACAAGCAGGTGCTCGAGCATCTCGAGGCCGACCTCAAGCGCGTCGTCTTCGGCCAGGACCTCGCGATCGAGAAGCTCGCGTCGGCGATCAAGCTCAGCCGCGCCGGCCTCCGCGACCCCGACAAGCCGATCGGAAATTACCTGTTCTCGGGGCCGACCGGCGTCGGCAAGACAGAGGTGGCGCGGCAGCTCGCCTCGATCATGGGCATCCCGCTGCAGCGCTTCGACATGTCGGAATATATGGAGCGCCACTCGGTCAGCCGGCTGATCGGCGCGCCTCCGGGCTATGTCGGCTACGACCAGGGCGGCCTTCTGACCGACGCGGTCGACCAGCACCCACACAGCGTGCTCCTCTTGGACGAGATCGAGAAGGCGCACCCGGACCTGTTCAACATCCTCCTCCAGGTGATGGACAACGGCAAGCTCACCGACCACCACGGCAAGACGGTCGACTTCCGCAACACCATCCTCATCATGACCACCAATGCCGGCGCCGCCGACCTGGCGCGCGAGAGCATCGGCTTCGGCGCCGCCAGCCGCGAGGACGCGCAGGAGGATGCGGTCAAGAAGATGTTCACGCCCGAGTTCCGCAATCGCCTCGATGCGATCGTGCCGTTCGCGTACCTGCCTCCGGCGGTCGTGGCGCGCGTGGTCGACAAGTTCATCCTCCAGCTCGAGCTTCAGCTGGCCGACCGCAACGTCCACATCGACCTCGACGACGAGGCGCGTCAGTGGCTGACCGACCGCGGCTACGACAAGCTTTACGGCGCCCGCCCGATGGGCCGCCTGGTCCAGGAGAAGATCAAGCAGCCGCTCGCGGAAGAACTGCTGTTCGGCAAGCTGGTCAACGGCGGCGAGGTCAAGGTCCGCATCAAGGACAACGCCCCGGCGTTCGAGATCACCCCCGCCGCGCCCAAGGCGGCGAAGGCCAAGCCGAAGAAGCCGGCGAAGAAGAAGGCCGACGGCGAGGAAGCTCCCGCGGCGGAGTAAATGCCAAGCAGGGTCGGGCAGCTTGCCCGTCGCCCCGAAACAAGGAATCCTCGCTCTTCGGCGGAGGTTGGTCCTTGAAGCGGTTTGACTGGAAATTGGCGATGACGGCGATGGCCGCTTGCGCCGCCGTTCCGGCCGATGCTCAGGCCCCACAGGGGTTTGATGCCACGGCTGCGGCTATCGACCGGCTGTTCAAGGCGGCCGAAGCCATTGGAGGCAGCTACATCGTCATGTACCGCGCGGGAGACCGCTCGCTCGCCCGCGCCTACGGTTCGCTCGATTGCGCTGGCCGACGGCGGATGACCGAAGACGCGCTGTTCGACGGCGGCTCGCTGACCAAGCTCTTCACCGCCGCGGCGGTGTTCAAGCTCGTCGAAAACGGCAAGCTCAAGCTCGACGATCGGCTCGGTGACATTTTCCCCGACATTGCTCCCGACAAGCGCGCGATCACCGTCGCGCAGCTTCTCGCCCACCGCTCGGGCATCCCCAATTTTCTCGGGCACGGCGGCCGCGCGCTCCCGGAGTCCGAATGGACGATCGAGGGCTACGATTACGCGCCGGTGAGCAGGGCCGAGCTCCTCAGTCGCGTTTCGGCTGCGCCGCTGCAGTTCCAGCCGGGCACAAAGGATGCTTATTCGAACACCGGCTTCAGCTTGCTCGCCGCGGTGATTGAGACCGTCTCGGGCGAGCCTTACGAAGCCTACGTCCGTCGCACGGTGCTCATTCCAGCGGGAATGCAGAAGACCGGATATCTATTGATGGACCGCACGGCGCCCGTCACGCAGCAATGCCGCGACGGCCGTTCGTGGGGCGATCCGCTGAGCCGCGGTGTGTGGAAAGACGGCCCGTCCTGGAACCTCATCGGCGCGGGCGGAATGATGACGACGGTCGGCGATCTTCAGCGATTCACCGCGGCCATCGAAGATGGACCGCTCTTCCGGCCCGACATCCGCGAGCGTTTCCAGCAGATGACCTACGGAGCATCGGCGCGCTGCCGGACCAGCAGCGCGGCGCTCGGCGGCAGCAACGGGATGACGCGAAGCCTGATCCTCCACCTGCCGAGACGTCGGGAGGCGCTCGTTTCCGTCGCCACCAGGCGCGAGCGGGCTCTTCCCCGGGAAAGCGACATGCTTGCGATCCTGTGCCCCGATTCACCGGGCCGACGATAATGGCGCCATCCGTTCGTCGATGAAACGCTTGCCGCGCCGAAGGCGACCAAGGCCAAGCCCAGGAAGCCGGCCAAGAAGAAGGCCGGCGGCGAGGAGGCTCCGGCGGCAGAATAGCGTCGGAGCCGGCTACCGCCGGTTCCGGATCGCATCGATCTCTTCGTGGCTGAGGCGCCGCGCCGGCCTCTGCGGAAGGCCGGCGTGGGCGGACCAGGTCACGAGAACCGCGTTCAGCGTGCCGGGGTATCCGCAGGGCAGGAAAATGTTCCGCGGAGCGCCGCCCGCTTCGGTGAATTCGGCCAGGTAAAAGGTGCTGTCCTGGAAGACCTCGCACTTGTGGACACGACTGCCGTTTTCCGGCCGTAGCAGGGGAATTTTCGAGGGCCAGCGATCCGGCTCCAGCTTCCTGCACGGGTCGGCATATGCGCTTTCCAGTCGGGCGCTTTGCTCGGGGTCGAGTCGACCTTCGTACAGTCCGTCCGAGCTAAGCCAGATCGGATAGCCGAGGGCGGCCTCAGCTGCCGTCTCCTGCTCCAGCTGCTTTTCTTCCGGCGAGCCGCGTAAGGGGGGAGGAGGCGGAGGCGCATGATTGGGATCGTTCGTCACCGTCCGCCAACCCCACCATGACCCGTCAGCCTCCCGCCAGATCACCGCCTTCTCGTCCTGCGCGTAAAGCCCGCCGCCCGGGAGCCGCACGCGAATGACGATGCTTGCATCCGCCGGAGGCCGGCGCGTCGCCCAGGACGGCACGCGGACCTCTTCGAGCCCGGCAAGCGGATGATAAGCGGAAGCTTCGCGACGGGCGGCCCTCGCAATCTTGGCGAGGTCGTAGTTGCGGACTGCCGGACATTGGTCCTGCCGCACGCCGTTCGCTACCGGGGTCACCGTCACCGCCATGGCAAGGCCAGCGGTCGACGCGCTCAGCGCGATGACTGCCGGGACGGCAAAGTGACCGGATTTCATACGCACTCTCCGCTCCATGCGGCGCTAACTGGCGTTCCGCCTAATTGTATTCGCACCGCACGGTCGCAGTATGGACCACGAGCTCATTGAAGAGCGTCGCCGACTTCAACCCTCCGGCGGCCGCGGCCCCGTCCACCCACCTGCATTCGTCGTCGCATTTCGCCTGCCCTTGACCGAAGCTTGCGCGAAAGGCGCTCGCATATTTTTCCCAGCTGCCGGGAAGGCTGAACTCGGCGGCGACCGGCGTGCCTTCGACCCAGTTCGACTGGATCGTGACGGGCGTCACCCCGAGCATCTTCATGCCAGTGCCCGAATGGGTACGGAGAATGAGGCCGTATCGGTCGACCTCCGACGTCTTCGTCAAGGCATTGAGCCGTTGCCCAAGTTGATCGCTGGACTGCGGGCACATCTGATTGGCCGGCGCCGCCAATGCCGCCCCCGGCACAGCGACTGCGCCCAAAGCCAAAACCGCTGCAAATCTTCTCATTCCTAACTCCCTCCCGAATTGAAGCGCGCGCACCAGCGGCAGCCCGACAATGAAGGCGGCAACGCCGAGCAGGATCGCAATCGCCTTGCGCGAGTCGGCCCCGGCCCAATCGAGATCCATTGCTGTTCCCCCGGGGACCAACGCTGACCACACAAAGCGGAGCAGTCAATGCGTTTGTTAACGCAGCGGAAAATGCGGCCGCCCCGCGCCGCGAAGCCGCTCCGGGAACCTCCGGCGCCGGGTCGACTCTAACGCTGATAGAGCGAGGCCTCGGCAACCGCCGGGGCATGAAAGGGGAGAGAAGACGATGCTCAATATTGCAGTCCTGGTCTTTGCGGTTGGCGCTGTCGGGGGACTGGTCCTCGCCAATTCGGTTCTGCGCGCGAGAATGGCGTCCTGGGGCCTGTCGCTGCTCCACGCGGCGCTCGGCGCCACCGGGCTGGTGCTGACGGCGATCGTCGTCCTGCGCGG